>NZ_PJBR01000113.1:0-13563 GCF_002863625.1 Pseudoalteromonas sp. MelDa3
TTAAAACTAACCTAACACATAAAAACATTACCAATCAAGCTAGCCAATTGCATTATTTTAAACTAAATTGGTAATACAAGAATACAACCATTGGTGTATAGTGGTTTTTAACCATAACATCGCGTTAGAATTTTGACATAATAGTGAATTTTGAGGTAACCTCTGGTATTAACAGTTGGTTTTGACTTTTAGGCCCCAGAGGCCATTATTCCTTAAGGTAATGAAGGTAAAGTATGGGTAATCGTCGCTTATTTTGGCGCATAGTTGATAAAATTGAGTCTTTAATAAATCAAGGCGAATTTTCTGCTGGGAGTCGTTTACCACCTGAACGTGAACTTGCAGAAATGTTTGATGTAAGTCGCCCTACCATTAGAGAAGCTATTATCGCATTAGAAGTACGTGGCCGAGTTGAAGTTAAAACCGGCTCTGGTGTTTACGTAGTAGAACAAAAAAATGCATCTATAAAATCAAAAGAGATCAGTGCATTTGAACTTACTCAAGCTCGCGCATTAATTGAAGGCGAAATTGCCGCTTTAGCTGCTCAAAGCATTACAGAAGAAGAACTAGAGCAACTAAATAAAACATTAATTGCCATGGAGAAAGGCCTTTATGTTGAGCAAGCCGACCGTGAGTTTCATGAAATTATAGCTAGAGCAACGCGCAATAAAGCACTTGAATTTGCAGTGTCTAACTTGTGGGATTTACGTTTAACAAACCCACAAATTGTTGCTGACTATGGCAGTGTGTGTAAAAACAATAACGAGTGCGTTATGGACGAACACACCGCTATTTATACAGCCCTAAAGTCGCATGATGCAAATGCAGCGCGCAGTGCAATGCACAAACATTTTAACCGCTTAATTAATGCTTTATTTGATGCCGTAGAATCGCGCGCACTTGAAGAAATTAAACGCAAAAATGATGAAAAACGAGGCCTCTACTCGCTTGATGGCTTAGTTAATAAAAGTGCCCATTAGGGCCTTTTAACCAACTGATTAAAGTTAGCAAACGCCTGTTTGCTAACTTTACCTCTTACTTTATTTACCCGCCCTATTTAATATACTTTTAATTGCGCTATTTTTGGTCGCAAACACTTACCTATAAATTTAAAAAAAGATACTATGCCGCCATTAATATCGGGCGGGTTTAGCTTTTATACTCCCTGCATTACATAACTAATTGATAGAGTTACTCAACTCAAGGATAAAAATGCAAGCATCTTCAAAAAGTTATTTACTGGCTATAGTGTGTGTACTGCTTGCTATGATGACCATTCAAACGGGCGCGTCATTTGCAAAGCAGCTTTTTCCTATTGTTGGCCCTGAAGGTACAACTGCCCTTAGGCTTGGTTTTTCTGCCTTTATACTTTGCTTAGTGTTTAAACCTTGGAAACACTTACCTACTTCTGGTAATCGTATTCCTATAATTGTGTATGGTTTAAGTTTAGGCGGCATGAACATTTTGTTTTATTACGCCATTGAACGCATTCCACTAGGCATTGGTGTAGCGCTTGAATTTACAGGCCCGCTTGCTGTTGCCTTATTTTCATCACGCCGCAAACGTGACTTATTTTGGGTTGCGTGTGCTATTGCCGGTATTTTACTTCTGCTTCCTGATATGAGCGGCCAAGACAGCCTTGATCCATTGGGTGTAGCGCTTGCGCTTGGTGCCGGTGCATGTTGGGCAGGTTATATATTATTTGGTAAAAAAACGGGCACACAAAGCTCTGGTGGAGCAACTGTCGCATTGGGTATGACCGTTGCCGCTATAGTGCTAGTACCTTACGGCGGCATTCTGCAAAGCGCCGCGTTTACGTGGGAAATTATCCCACTGGGTATTGGTATTGCTATTTTATCAAGCGCACTGCCTTACACACTTGAAATGGTTGCACTGCGTAACATGCCTTCACAAGGGTTTAGCGTAATGATGAGCTTAGAGCCTGCAATAGCTTCGCTCGCAGGGTTTATTATACTGGGTGAATTGCTTACTTTATGGCAGTGGCTCGCTATTTTACTTGTAATTATTGCATCTGTTGGTAGCTCGTTTTCAAACGCAAAAAAACAGACTACTTAATTAACTACCAAATAACCTAAATAAAGTCACCACGCAACATGGTGACTTTATTATGTTGTTCCGGTAATTTTTTAACTCACAGCCTTACTTTGCTTTTTAGTTGTAACCAAATAGCCAATCAACGAAATAAGCGGCATGCCCGTTGCAACCAGTGCAATACCAGTCCAGCCGCCCGCTTCATATAATGGGCTGGCAATAAGCGAGCCTACTGCGCCACCTACAAATATACTCGTCATGTAAATAGCGTTTAAACGCGCACGGCTTTGTGGCTCTAGTGCATACACTGCACGTTGACCCAATACCATATTGGCCTGCACAGCAAAATCAATAAACACACCGGTTAATGCCAATACTATAATGCCGTAAGGTAGCTCAAATAAGCTTGGTAAAAAGCACACTGCTGCAATTACTTTGGCCAGTAACGATACCTGATGTGTATAGCCTTTATCTGCCAAGCGACCAACAATGGGGGCAGCTACAGCACCTGCCGCACCCACTAATGCAAACAATGCTATTTCTGATTGCGATAAACCATACTCACGGGCAAGCACAACCGGTACGCTCGTCCAAAATAAACTGAACGATGCAAACATTAATGCTTGAAAAAGTGAACGTTGGCGCAGCACTGGTTGGCTTATCATTAACTGTTTAAGCGATTTTAATAACTTGAAATACGTTGTTTTATGGGTAGGTTGCCTGCTTGGAATAGCAAAATAAATTACGCCTGCAATAAACACCATACACCCTGCTGCAAAGTAAAATACAGCGCGCCAACCAAAGTGATCGGCTATTAAGCTCGATATAGGTCTTGCCAGCAAAATACCTAGCAAGAGACCCGCCATAATATTGCCAAGAACCTGCCCGCGCTTCTCGTCAGACGATAAATGCGCAGCAAGCGGAATAAGCACCTGAACAGAAACCGAGCTCATGCCTATCATTAAACATAAAATAAGCATTACATTAGGTGAATCAGCAAGTGCCGTACCCACCAAACTCAAAAACGACACAGCTAAAGTAATAAGCATTAAACGCTTATTTTCAATTAAGTCAGCTAATGGCACTAAAAAAAACAATCCCAAAGCGTAGCCTATTTGTGTAAGCGATACGATAAGGCTAGCACTGTGCGCACTTAATCCAACTTCTGGAGCAAGCAACTCAATAATAGGTTGAGCGTAGTAAATATTGGCAACAATAAGACCGCAACACAAAGCAATAATAGTAACGAGTGTATTGCTAAGTGGTTGCGCTGAAACGCCTGTTTGGGTCATGTGTGTCTCTACTTTATAAAAATAATAAAACCCAACCAGCAAACGCGGGTTGGGTTTTTACAAAAAGCTTCGTTTTACTTAATTGGTGATGGCTGCCCATGTGGGCTTGAGCGTAAATACTGTTTAGGTGCAGTTACTGTAGCGCCAAGCTCTGCAGCTGCATGCCACGGCCAATGCGGGTTATATAAAATGCCACGCGCCAGCGCTACACCATCGGCTTGCTGCTCACTAATAATATCTTCGGCTTGTTGCGCCTGTGTAATTAAACCCACCGCTATAACAGGCATATTCACAGCTTCTTTTATGGCTGTTGCAAACGGTACCTGAAAATTAGGTTTTACTGGTATTTGTTGCTCAGGACTTAAACCCGCAGTACTTACATGAATAAAATCACAACCTAGTTCATCAAGCGCTTTACTAAGCACTATCGATTGATCTAAATCCCAGCCGCCTTCAACCCAATCAGTTGCCGAAATACGTACACCCACTGCTTTTTCACTAGGAAATACCGCTCTTACCGCTTTAAACACATCAAGCAATAAGCGCATTCTGTTTTCTAGGCTGCCACCGTAGTTGTCATCGCGCTTGTTTGAAAGTGGCGACAAAAACTGGTGTAACAGGTAGCCGTGCGCACCATGTAGCTCGATTAAATCAAGGCCGAGTTCATCAGCGCGTTTAGCTGCACTGACAAAATCTTTAATTAGTGAGTCAATATCAGATTGGCTCATTGCTTTTGGCACTGGGCTGCTATCGTCGTACGCAACTGCCGAAGGTGCGAGCGTTTGCCAGCCATTGACATCATCAGGTGCAATGGCATCGCCACCGTCCCATGGTTTTTCAGTTGATGCTTTACGCCCAGCATGCGCTAACTGAATACCAATAGGCATAGGGCTGTATTTTTTTACTGCTTTTAGGCTTTTGCCTAGTGCTTGCTGGGTTTCGTTATTCCAAAGCCCTAAATCGCCGTAGCTAATACGCCCTTCTGGGTTTACTGCTGTTGCTTCTAAAATTAGCAACCCTGCACCACTCAAACTCAATTGGCCCAAATGAATAGTGTGCCAATCGCTAGCAGCGCCATTGTTTGCTGAGTACTGGCACATAGGAGCAATAATAATTCGGTTATTTAACGTTACTTGCCCAAGTGATAAAGGCGAAAATAGTTGGCTCATTGTTAATCCTTAAAAACACGTACAAAAAAGTGCGGACAAAATAAAAAAAGAGAATACGAAGCGGCAATCAAACACGCTCACTCAATAACTTACACAGTTACTTATAGTCACGACTTAACACTCTTAATGGGGATAAAAACATACTTTAACAGTGCTAATAAAAGCATAACTAATGACATTATAAACTATCAATTTTAATGTAATAATTTGTTTAACGAGCACGTCATAAAGCCATCTTTAAAAAATGAATGACTATTTACCTTTAAACAAGGGTGTGATTTTTAACCTAACTGTACCTAATAGCACTAAGCTATTGCTTATATTGCCTATTAACTAAATAAAAACCCCACATACAAACCATATTTATTCTATAAAAGTGAATTAAAATTCAATTTAGATATTCCAAGCTACTTCACTCCCTGATAAACTGCTTAACTTAATTTACTAATGTAAAACATTTGAACTGGGGATCACTTTTTATGTTTAAACCAAGCTTGTTAACCTTGGCTATTTCGAGCGCTGTTTCTAGCGTATTTTTATTGCCTAATGCCGCACTTGCTCAAGAAGAAGTTGCAGCTAAAAACAAATCACTCGAAGTAATCGAAGTTACAGCAACAAGGCGCAGCGGCTCTGTGCAAAATGCACCGCTAAATATTACAGCCCTTGATGCAGATATAATGAAAGATCAAAATATCAATGAGCTTGCGGATGTAGCACGCTGGGTACCTGGTTTAACAATTACCGATCAAGGTGGCCGCTCTGGCTCGCCTATTATTGTTCGTGGTTTAAATACAAACTCTTCTGGTCCATCGTCAGATGGTGGCACGGTATCTACTTACATTAACGAAATTCCGGTTTCGGTAGATATGCGCCTTGTAGATATTGAGCGCGTTGAAGTATTAATTGGGCCACAAGGCACCCTTTATGGTGCAGGCACATTGGGCGGTGCAATTCGCTACATGCTTAAACAGCCTGAGCTTGATTTTACATCGCTTGAAGTTTACGGCGACCTGTTTCAAACAAAAGAAAGTGACTCTTTAGGTGGCGAAGGCGGTTTTATATTTAACCTTCCTATTATCGAAGATAAATTAGCAGTTCGCGCCAGCTTAAATGTATATGAAGACCCTGGTTTTATCGATTACGGCTACGTAGTACGCGAGCCAGGCGTATCGTTGCCAGATCCAGATTGGAGCGATAGCTCAGCAGTTAATAACAACCTTAAAAATGTAAAAGACGCCAACGGCGAAACCACCACTACTGGTCGTATTTCTGTTCGCTTTAAACCAAATGAATCGTTTGAAGGTACGCTTAACTACTTTTACCAAAACCAAGACAGCGAAGGCCGCTCGATTGTTCATTACAACAGCCTTAATGCAAACAACGGTTTAAGCGACGTAATAGGTAAATACGAATCAGCTTATCGCTTTGAAGAGCCTCGCGAGAAAAAAGATCAATTACTAAGCCTTGAACTAAAAGCCGACCTAGGTTTTGCAGAGCTCGTATCGGCAACCGGTATTTCAAGCTTTGATGCCGACGGCCAACGCGATCAAACCGATTTACTTATTCGTCTTGATTACGGCTATGAAGAATTTCCTTCGTTTTCAACGTTTACCCGTGAAATAGACGAAGAAGATACCTTCACTCAAGAAATTCGCTTAGTGTCGCAAGGCGACAGCGACTTTAACTGGATTGTGGGTGGCTTTTACAACAAAACAGAAACCGAAGCATCAAGCAGAGAGTTTACGCCTGGGTTTGACCAATTCGCTATCGATAACTTTGGTGGCGAGCAGCTAAGACCTGACTCATTAGAATACTTAGAGCTTACAAAAAGTACCGTCACTGAGTCTGCACTATTTGGTGAAGTTGGCTACCAAGTTACCGACAAATTAGATGTGACCATTGGTGCCCGTTTTTACAAATACGATATAGAGTCGCAAGCGGCTTTTGACTTCCCGCTAGCCAATACACTGTATGGTGGCGCAGATCCTGATGCGATCACTGTTGAATACGAGAAAGATGAGGCTGACGATAACGGTAACTTATTTAAATTTAATGCTAAATACCAGTTTACTGACTCTGTAATGGGCTATGTAACAGTAAGTGAAGGTTTCAGAATTGGCGGCTCAAACGGTTTAGTGTCTTGTCCTGATCCAATTGTTGAGGATCAACAAACAGGCTGTGGCAAACCTGACGAATTACTATATGAAGCCGACACCACAACAAACTACGAGCTAGGCTTTAAAAGTACATGGTTTAGAAGCCAACTACACTTTAACGCCGCGTTATTTAACGTAGATTGGGATGATGCACAAATTACGGGCGCTACGGATATAGGCCAATTAACATATATTTCAAACGCAGGCAGCGCTAATGCAAAAGGGGTTGAAATATCAACTCGTGCAATTTTATCTGACTCGTTCTCGGTTTATGCAACTTATGCCTACACAAAAGCAGAGCTAACATCAGACGCACCATTTTTGTTTAATGCCGATGGTACCGGTGGCGCAGAAGATGGCGACCGTTTACCAGGCTCACCTGAAAACCAATTTTCGATGGGTGTAAACTATCAAACAGACGTGTTTAACGACAAAACGCTTGATATTAACTACGGTTTAACCGCGCAAAGCGACGTGCTTTCAAGAGTAGGACTTCGTGATAACGGCGAAACACTACCAGGTTACAGCTTAAGTAATATATCAGCTAAATTAACGGCTGATGCATGGTCAACTACGCTATATGTTGATAACCTATTCAACAAATACGCGGTTACATCCGTTCGTCGTTCAGATGCCGATATAACATCCGCTAATGGTGCCGACATACAACGTAACTACGGCCATTACATTAATCGCCCGCTTACGGTAGGTGTTAAATTTAACTACAAATTTGAAATATAATTTATAGTAATTTTTAAACAGTCTCACTTTTTAAATACTGTTTTAAGGCTCAAATTTATTTGAGCCTTTTTATTTTCTTTTACAAAATAATAATTACCAAAACCATGCGGCCAAATTTAAAGCAACTTCATCAAAGCGCAATACACTCCCTAAACCAAGGTAAAATAGAGCAAGCACACAAAGCCCTAGTGGAGTTAGTGACACTCAAACCAGACTTTGCTGATGGGTATTTTTTGTTAGCTATGGTTAATTTAACTGTTGGGCAAATACACAAAGCAATAAAGCTCATCGAAAAAGCCCTTACCCTTGGCCAAAGTATTGAATACACCGCGCAACTTGCTAAATGTTACGCACTTACTGGCGAATTACAAAAAGCAAAAAACACCGCACTATCGGTGCCATTAAAGCAAATAACTAAAGCACTTGATGCCGACACACTCGGCGTTGCACTTACTCAAGCAGGCATTCACGAACACGCACTTAACTACTTTGAGTGCGCTATTAAACTGGCTACAGCAGCTAACAAAGCTCAACCCCCGTTTTATTATAACTACGGTGTAAGCGCTAAATTTTTAGGACTATTTGATAAAGCCCAACACGCTTTTGAAAATGCCATAGCGCTTAACCCACTGCACCATCAAAGTCATTTTGCATTAAGTGATTTAACTAAAGTAAGTAAGCAAAACAACCATATTGAACGCTTAAAAAACGTGTTTGAGCAAGTAACACACCCCGATGCAAAACTGCATATTGGCCATGCTTTAGCAAAAGAGTATCAAGATATTGGTGAGTTTTCAGAGGCTTTTAACACGTTAGAGCAAGGTAAAGTAGCAAAACGTGCTGTGCAGCCGTTTGATCATAAAAGCTCAACTGAGTTATTTGAACATATTAAACTCTTAAGTGAACAGCACAAACAAGCGCTAACAAAAGGTAACCCAACGGCCGAACCTATTTTTGTATTAGGCATGCCCCGATCTGGCACCACATTAGTTGAGCGTATTTTATCGAGCCACAGCGACGTGCAATCAGCCGGTGAATTACAAGACTTTGGCCTAAGCGTTAAAAAGCTAAGCCAAACACAAACACCTCACGTGCTCGACACTCAAACCCTCAGTAAAGCCTACAAGCTTGATTTTAATCAGCTTGGGTCAACCTATTTAAATGCCACTCGCGTAATCACCGGTAGCCATAAGCACTTTATAGATAAACTCCCGTTTAACTTTTTTTATATCGACTTAATAACCAAAGCACTGCCAAACGCTAAAATTATTTGCATGCTGCGCGATCCAATGGATACCTGCATTGGTAACTACCGCCAATTATTTACCATTAATAACCCCTACTACGCGTACTCGCTCGACCTACTCGACACTGCAAAATTTTACAGCCGTTTTTACAAACTAATGCAGCACTTCAGCATGCAACACAGCAATATAAAATTAGTAAAATACGAAGAATTAGTCGCACAGCCTGAGCAACAAATAAAAGAGTTAGTCAGCTTTTGTAACCTAGAGTGGCAAGAGCAATGTATAGATTTTCACTTAAACACCGCACCAGTTTCTACCGCCAGTAAAATGCAGGTACGCCAACCACTTAATAATAAAGCAATAGGCCGTTGGAAAGCATTTAAGCCACATACTGATAAAGCAGTGGAGTACCTTTTAAAACAAGGTATTAGTATTGAGTAATGGTTTTATAGCTTGGGAGTTAAATGAATGGACTTAGGGATAGTCCGCTTTGTGCCAATTGCGGACACTCATAACCTTAGTCACCAACTACGACTTTTACGAAGGTGCCCATTGATTAGCCTCATATTCATATGCCCAGAAGTCAGCTTCCCCCGGCTCAATATCAATTAGTATTTCTATTCGCAAGCTGACCTTATCAGGCATGAACAATTTGGCTGATTCTTTAGCTGCGTCGAAAGTCTCATAGTGTGAGATTTCTTTGCCAGCGTAGAGCCTATAATTATGTTCGGTCATGTTTGTCCTTTTTAAGCGTATTGTTATGATTTTGTTGCAAATAGGCCAAGATAATAGTCTCCTTGATCACTTTTATATGCTTCGCCAAGCCTTAAAAATGAAGCCTTTTCAAACAAATGATGCATGATGCTATTATTTTCACGAGTCGTTGCATAGCAACTGTTTCCATTTAAAGCCTTACTGACAGATTTCATAAGAAAACTACCAACACCTTGGCCTCGTGATTTTGGCGATGTATAGAGATAGCTACTCTCGTCATTAGGCACACCAGATTTTTGAAACACTCTTTTTTTATATGCTGCATTTGGGCATTTCAACGCCCCAATAGCAACACATCCATCATTGAGATGAATAAAAATAAGTCGATGCGCAAATTTAATTCGTCCTGACAATCCTTGAGACTGAACTTCCCCACCTTCCATAACAAATTTTTCAAAAAGTAGTAGCTCTTCCTGTGAGCAATCCTGCGGTGCCTTTATTAGTTCTCGCATATTTTCTCCAGAAGATCATAACACCCCACTAAGGGGCGATAATACATGGGCTAAATTTAGGAACGAAGTGACGCAGCCCATGTGTTAGCGTCCCTGCGAGCGAAGCGAGAGCCTTGAGTGGTTTGTTATACATCCGAACTAAAGCCCACGTTGCCACCGCTTTGGGTAGATACCTTTGAATACGATATTAATAAGTTCTTCTCTGTCGATATATCCTTTTTTGCATTTAATGCCATAGTAAATGAAGGCAAATAAAGCACAAAACGTGTAAAGCGATAAACTTAGGATTAAGAAGCATAATGTGAACACTGCCAATACGGTATCTCCGTCGTAGCTACGGATTGGTATATCTGACTCGATACCAAAGCTTGAAGCAATAAAGAAAAATAACGGGTATGCAACTGCAAATCCAAATAAGCAACCAACACCGCCAACTTTCGCAGACTGCGAATAAAAGTAAGGCTTCAATCTTCTTTGACTGTTAATCGCTCGAATTAGCACAACACTTTTCCTAGGATGTATAACGCCCTGTTAAGGGGCAAAAATTGTTTGCTAAAATGTTGAGGGACGAAACAGCAAACTGTTTTTTGTCCCGCTTGAACAGCTTGTTAGTTTACTTATCGATTTAATTTGCTAAAACCGTTAACGCTAAAACGAAAGATATACCAAACAACAAATAACGATAACCATCTTTTTCACCCACACTCGCTATTTCACTTGAATAAGGTAACGACATTGGCTTACCTGTACAAAATGGTAAAATATAATAATGAGTCATGCTATATAGTACAAAAGATGCAATCCAATCTTGAGTATTATCTCTTCCAGTCAATAAACCACAAACAAAGAATAATGAATATGATGCCAATAATATAATTTTAGTTAAACTCATATCTGTTTTTAATTCACCAGTAAACTAACGCCCCATTAAGAGGCAAATAATAGTTGGCTAAAATAAGCGACGAAGGAGCAAATAGCTAACTGTTATTTGTCCTGCTTGAATGGCTTGTTAGCCACTTTTGATATAGCAATTACGTTAAGTTTTTTTATTAGTTCCTCGGGATAATTGTCAATATCATTTGTAGCTACAAACACTAGCAAATCCTCGTTTGGATAGTACTTAAAATCAGCAAAAGAGTAACCATTGGAGCCATTATGGGTTATTAATCGACTTCCTTTTTCACCAGTAGTAATAGCCCAACCATAACCATAACTTGAGCTTTCTCCTTCTTTTACGTAAGGCGCAAACAGTACTTTCCATGATTCCTCACTCAAAAGCTTGCCGGAGCGTAAAGCCAGATACCAATTGTGCATATCTGAAACTGTAGACATAAAACCACCAGCCCCCTCCATCCAACGTTCACCTGGGGTATCGTATAAGTGTTTTAACGAATGACCTACACTGCGACTTTTAGCTTCAATAGAAAATAGACGTTGGAATGCATTTTGATCAGCGCCATAATTTATAGACAATACTTCGGATTTAAAATTAGGAATACGGTAGCCTGTACTAGTCATTCGTGAAGGCTGTAGCAATGTTTCGCTGATGTGCTGCTCCCAATTTTTATTTGTGACACTTTCTACTACTCTTGCCAATAAACTATAACCAATATTTGAATATTGATATTTTTCACCAGGCATCGATAGCAGCCTTTCCTTGAATGCCAGAGAAGGGAGTTTTTTGTAGTCAACGACATCGTAAAGTTGATGATTCGAAAGATTTGCCGGAAAGCCTGCAGTATGTGTCAAAAGGTGGTGTAACTTTATCTTTTTCTTATCTTCAGGTACGTCTTGAAAGTATTTTGTTAGTTCATCTTCAACAGATAGTCGACCTTGCTCAGAGAGTATCATTATTGACGTAGCCAAAAATTGTTTGGTTATTGATCCAATATCAAAAATTGTATTTTCACTAAATCTAATTTTCTTTTCTCTGTTGGAATAGCCAAAAGATTTTGAGTGCAAAATCTGCTGACCATGAGCAACAAAAATATTCCCAGAAAATGACTTTTCAATTAATGCTTTATCAACATTTTCAAAAAAAGTATATTCATTTGCTATCGCATTAGAAAATTTGAAAAAAAATAACAACGTAAGAAATGATAATACTTTTCGCATTTAGTTGGTGCTCCTTATGGTGGCTAACGCTGCCAGCAGGCGCGCTGCTGTTTGGCGTCGCTTGCCTGGCCTTGTTAGCTTTCAGTTAATTCCGTCAATGCTTTTACTCTCTGCAGATTCTTCTTAATACTTGCAGCAAGCTTTTCATTCTGGTTCGCTGTAACCAGCTTCAGTGCTTTTTCATAGGCATGACGAGCTCCTTTTATATCCTTAGCGGTTTCTAAGGCTTCGCCATAGCTATACCAGATATTAGCGGAATCAGGAAACTGTTCAGAACAAAACTTAAAGGTTTCGACTGCTAATTCAGCGTGGTTGTTACCAAGCAAAAAGTAACCAATGGAGTTTATGTCTTTCTCATTTACATCATAAATGTCAGACTTCTTTCGCATTGATATAAAAGCAGATTTTGCCTCGTCTAATCCCTTATTCATTAACACGTCGTAATACATAATATGAGCATCTTTCTTTGGATAAGCCGGACTTTCACCATCCAAAATAGATATCAGCGTAAATCGAATATCGTTGTACTGAAGTTCTAACCCGTTATTTGCAGTAAAAACTATGGCCCTGTTCTTTTCGGGAAATCGATACAACATGGATTGATAACCGCCAAATCCACCATGATGATGAATCCCCCAAAGCTCATCGTTTTTGTATACACCAATACCAAAATCGGCATTTAATCGGCAATCATTTCCCCAACATTTAGATGGCGTTAATGCCTGTTGTAAAGTCGCCTGCTTTACCAGAGCATTGTTAGACAGCGCGCGCTCCCATTTCAGCAAGTCACTTACATTTGAATAGACATTACTGGCACCGGTTGTGAAGTCTTGCGGCACGTTTCCCCGACCAAATTCGTATCCGATGGCAAGCTGTGCCGTCGTCCGCGGTTCAGTTCCTAGTACATAGCTATACTTCATATTCAATGGCACGAAAATTCTGTCTTGAACGAAGGCTCCAAATGGTTGCTCAGTTATTCTTTCAACAACCATTGCTAAAAGCTGATACCCATAACTGCCATAAAGCGTATCTTCTCCGGGCTGAAACTCGATCTCAGTCACCGTCCTTAATTTAGGAATAATTTTAGTATTGTCCAAATAAGGCTGATATCCATTAGCAGGCAAGCCTGAGGAATGACTCAGCAAATGGCTAATTGTAATCTTCTCAGCCCAGTTTGGCAGCTCAGGAAAGTAGGTGGATAGAGAGTTTTCCAGCTGTAGCTTACTGTCCTCGACCAGCAGCAAGATCGACATTGCAGTGAAGCCCTTCGATATAGAACCAATATTAAAAACTGCATATTTTTCAACAGGTTTTGCTTTAGAAGCATCAGCATATCCAACAGACTTACTAAAAATGTTCTCACCATTTTCGATGACAGCTATTGAACCGCTGAAAATAGCCTGCTTTTCCATTTCAACGATAAACTCATCGAGCTGACCAGCAACATCTTGCTCATTATCTTGCTCATTTGCCCTGACCAAAAAGCATAGAAGCACAATTGGAATGACTTTAACTATATTCTTCAACTTATTATCCTCTTAAAGCTAACGCCCTAATAATGGGCAAAA
>NZ_PJBR01000114.1:0-13543 GCF_002863625.1 Pseudoalteromonas sp. MelDa3
ATAAAACGGCGATATTGCTTATCTCCATTGTGCTTGTTTATGAGAATGTGAATGTTTATTCGCATCCATTGATAAAACAAGAAAAAATATTTTAATCAGGAGCATACAAATGAAAAAAGTAAATTTAACTACGGCTTTATTAATTGGCGCATCAGCAGCAGTATTAAGTGCAGGCGCAGTAGCTGGTCCAAACAGTCAATTAACCGTTGCAGAAGGTGCTTCAGCAAAAGTACAAGAGCAATTTAAAGGCTGGGTAGCTGGTGATAAAGTTCGCGGTCGTAAAGATAAATGTTTTGGTATTGCTTTAGCGGGTGAAAATGATTGTAAAGCAGGTGCAGGAACGAGTTGTGAAGGCACTTCAACTACAGACTTCCAAGCTAACGCATGGACATATGCACCTAAAGGTGTATGTGAATCAGTTGTAACTCCTAATGGTAAAGGTTCGCTTGAAGGTTAATAAAGCAGGTTTTCCCCAGTGCATTGTTGCTGGGGAGCAATTAGGTGCAGGTCTTAGTTTAAAACCAGAACATCTTGACGACATTTTAGCTTTACAGGTAGAGCTGCCATCTACAAATAATAATCTTTGGTTTGAAGTGCATACAGAAAATTATTTTGTGGCAGGTGGTCCTCGATTAAATTATTTGAGAGCTGTACGTGAAAATTTTGATATTAGTTTTCATGGTGTTGGTGGCTCTTTAGGCTCTGATCATAAAGCTATGCTTGCTCATACTAAACGGGTAAAAGCGCTAATTGATGAATTTCAGCCAGTGCTGGTATCTGAACACGCTGTATGGTCTAAGTCGAATGGCAAATATTTTGCAGACTTAATGCCGTTACCTCGCACCCAAGATGCACTTGCGTCTTTAATTAATGGTATTGACTGTTACCAGGCGGGCATAGGTCGGTCAATATTAGTTGAAAATCCAAGTAACTATTTAGATTTTATAAGTGATATGGATGAACCTCAGTTTTTAGTTGAGGCAGCGAAGCGTACTGGATGCGGCTTACTTATCGATATTAATAACTTATATATCAGTAGTAAAAACACGGGTATTGATGCGCTTGATTATTTAAAGCAGATCCCTGCTGAGCTTGTTGGAGAAATTCATATTGCAGGGCACGATCCTGATCCAGCTCTTGGTCAGTCATTACTGATAGACAGCCATGCAGCACCGGTGGCAACGCCTGTATGGGATTTGCTGGAACAAGCAATTGAGATATTTGGTCAGCGACCAGTACTTGTTGAGCGAGATGCTAATATTCCATCGTTTGCAGAGCTTATGAGTGAGCGGGAAACTGCGCAAAGCTATTTGAATCAAAGCGAGTTACAAAGTCGCTTAAATATATCTCATAAAGAAGTGGTTCGCTGATGAGTACCAATCAATATATTGATGCTTTTACTCGCTATTTACGAACGGGCGATCCAGGTGCAATGGAGCATTTTTGCGAAAATCCATCGCACATTAAAAGATTAGCTGTGTATAGGAACGGGTTTTACAAAGGCTGCGTTGATGCATTGATAGCTAACTTTCCTATGTGTGAAAAAAAAGTAGGTAGTGAGAACTTTCGTAAAATGGCACGACTTTATGTTGACCGTTTTCCGCCAGAGCAGGGCACTTTGGTGGGATATGGATTAAGCTTTCCAAACTTTGTTGCAGGCTTGATTAAAGATAGTGAAATTGAAAATCAGCATATTTTTGAAGTCACTGTAAATCAGCTAAGTACATTAAGTTTATATACGAACTTAGTTGATATTGCGCATTTAGATTACGCGTGGCTAATGAGTTTGATGAGCGCTGATTCAACTGAAACTTTAACTATAGATTATGTTACTCAACTAATGGAACAAGGTACTGAGCTTACTGAACTTAATGTAAAGCTTAACCCCAGTGTACTGCTACTTAGTGTGAGTGAAGGCGCATTTTTTGAATGGATTTCGCTAAAAACAAATAATAATGATGTCGCTGTAACTAAATCCTCTACTGAGGATTTTATTATGTTATGGCGCTTGCAAGGTGCGGTGCAAGCCCGTTCCCTTTGCGCTGCTGAAGTTAAACTTATGCAGGCCCTACAAGGTACAGGTAGGTCGTTGGGTGAAGCTTTTGATGCAGCAATAACAGTAGATGAAAACTTTGAAGTGAGCGAAGCTTTTACAGCATGCTTACAAAATGAATTATTAGAAATCCAAATCAATTAGTACATTACAAGAGTAGGAACAAATATGGGCATGATAAAAAAAATACAACAACTGTACGTGCAGATGGGAGAGCAGTTATCGCGGTTCTTAGAGCCCATAGCGCTGTTTTTTCTTCGCTTTATGGTCGCTAAAGTATTCCTAGACTCTGGTTTGAGCAAATGGGATGGCTTTTTACAATTTAATGTTGATAAATACGACCTATTTAAATACGAATTTTTTTGTCCAGATCCTGTTAGAGAAGGTGCCTTGCAACTTTGTAACCCACAAACATTAGATTATGTTGATGGCTCATTTCTTGTAAAAGTAATTGAAACGCTTGCTGTAGTCGCTGGTGTTGTTGAGGTACTGCTTCCAATATTACTGATTATCGGTTTGTTTTCTCGCTTTGCAGCGTTAGGCCTTATTGGTATGACATTGTTTATTCAGCTTGCAGTTTTTCCTACACTGGATCATTGGATTAATCCGGCATCGTGGTGGGCTGTTTCATTATTAGTAATTTTTGCTCGTGGACCTGGCTTTTTATCTATTGATAAGTTGCTTGGATTAGACGCAAAACGTGCAGCTGCTAAGTAAGTTTTTGTATATTAAACGTTAAACGTAACCGGCAGACTAGTGTTATTTAGGTGCCGGTTATTATTTTAGATTAAGTAAACGAATACAAATTAACTCAATAAATTGTGCTGATTTAATATAACTAACCCCAGCCCTGATATTTACTAATAAAAATACCAAGTCATGCCTAATAGGAACTCCCAATGGAAATA
Source organism: Pseudoalteromonas sp. MelDa3 (assembly GCF_002863625.1). NCBI lineage: Bacteria > Pseudomonadati > Pseudomonadota > Gammaproteobacteria > Alteromonadales > Pseudoalteromonadaceae > Pseudoalteromonas > Pseudoalteromonas sp. MelDa3. The sequence continues at coordinate 2,962 of NZ_PJBR01000114.1, forward strand.
GGATTACTCATTCTTCTTTTCTCAGTTAGTGCTTACTCTATGCTAGCAAAAAAACTCTCTACCACTATTATCACGGCGCCAATGGTATTTTTAGGTATTGGTTTTGCCGTATCTCAGGCTGGACTTATTAATATAGGCGATGCACATGAAACCGTGTATTTAATAGCAGAAATATCGCTTGTTGTATTATTGTTTTTAGATGCTTCACAAATAAACCTACGCAGATTAAAAAGGCAAAATACATGGCCTTTAAGAATGCTATTGATAGGCTTGCCGTTGAGTATTTTGATTGGTACAGGCTTTGCTTATTTGTTTTTTCCACATTGGCCTTGGGCAATGCTAGCCTTAGTTGCGGCAATTTTAGCACCGACTGATGCAGCTTTAGGTCAAGCTGTTGTTAGCAATGAAAGTGTCCCTTTAAACGAGCGACAAAGTTTATCCGTTGAGAGTGGTTTAAATGACGGACTAGCATTACCTGTTATTTTATTTTTTGCCAGTATAGTTGCTATGGAAACCGGCTCTCAAGAAAATGAAATGTCATGGTTAGTGTTTGGATTTAGCCAAATATTTATAGGTATTTTGGTTGGCGCATTTATGGGGTTCTCGAGCGGACGTTTATTTTTATACTCTGAGTCAAAAAAAATATCATCGACTATATATGAAGGCATTGGTGTTTTAGCACTTACCGGCACATCATACCTAATGGCAAGTTTACTGGGAGGAAATGGATTTATATCAGCGTTTGTTGCAGGTTTAGCCTTTGGTAATAGTGTAAAAGGCCATTGTCGGTTTATATACCAATTTACTGAGAGTGAAGGGCAAATATTAATATGGACTTCGTTTGTTATTATTGGACTTGGCTTACTTCCTTCAGCTGTTGAGAATTTAACTCTCCCTGTTGTTGGTTATATTTTAGTGAGTATATTTATTGTACGGCCTCTTGCTATTTACCTATCGTTAATTGGCACTAAAGCTAAAGTATTAACAAAAGTGTTTATGGGGTTCTTTGGACCACGAGGTCTTGCCACAGCGCTTTTTGCACTTATTATTTCTAAAGATATTTTAGGCCAGTACGGTCACTCAGTTTTAATTATTGCGATTAACGCTGTATGGATGAGTACTTTAATACACGGTATTGCAGCAGCACCTATGGCTAATTGGTACGGCGCTAAAATTAAAGTGCTAAAGGTTAAATCAAGAGAGCTCGCAAAACTAAAAAACAAAAGTAGCAATTGAACCAAAATAGGAACTCAGCTATGGTTTGTGCACAAATAGAATGAATTTAACGCGAGTGTTTTTGTAAACTCGGTTATGGCATGGAGAGCTTAAGTGAATTTCCCAGAGCTAGAAACAGCACGTCTGATACTTACTAGCTTATCAGTAAGCGATAGTGAAGCACTTCTAAATATCTATTCAGATGCAGAGGTTATTAAATTTACGATATAGAGGCTCATAAGTCAGAAGCCCAATCAGCCAAATTAATTAATTTTTTCAATGCTCGCTTCACTGAGAATATTGGTATTCGATGGGCTATTCGTCTAAAGGCTACAGGTAAGTTAATTGGCACTTGCGGCTTTAATACATGGAACCAAAAGATGAAAAGTGCTGGCATAGGGTACGAAATAGCTTCTGAATATTGGGGGTGTGGGTTTGCCTCTGAAGCATTACATAAAGTTATCGATTCTGCATTCTCAAAGCAACTACCATTCGGTGAACTATATCGAATTCAAGGAGATACTATGATTGGTAATCTTGCCTCAGAGTCGGTCTTGAAAAAACTAGGCTTCAAAGAAGAAGGTACTCGGCGTGCAAGTGGTTACTGGAAAAATGAGTATCATGACTTAAAGTGCTATGGGTTATTAAAGCCTGAATTTAAAAAGTAATTACAAAGTATAGAACTTACTCCTACCGCAACTCTATTTAGGTAAATAATTAAACGGATTTTTATGACTATAAAAACAAAAATAATCAACTATGTATTACTCCCAACTTTATTACTATCACCACTTGTAAATGCTGGACATGAGCAAGCTGTACCCACAACGCCAGAGCAGTGGCGCAGTGTTACAAATGGCGATATAGAAGCTGCTTACAGTATATCTGCACAAAATCACCCCGGTATGTTTGATGTTAATAACCCAACTTTCCCTGATTTATTAAAACAAGCAAAAGCAGAGGCGCTTACATTGTCGGCTCAAGCGAGTGGGCCGCAGGTTCATGTTGCGGCAATTGCTCGTTTTAGTACTGTTTTACAAGATGGCCATGCTGGCGCGTTTTCAAGCGTAGAGAGACCCGCGCGCCGCTGGCCAGGCTTTAGTGCTGTTTGGCGAGGTGATGCGCTAAAAGTGTATTACAGCGAAACCAAAAGTATTAGCAAAGGTGACGTTGTAAGCCAATGTGATGGGCAAAGCACTGATACCTTAATGCGTGAGAGAATATTTAAGTTTCATGGTGAAGTTGCACAACCTGGGCATTGGTGGCAGCAAGGTTGGCGGTTACTAATTGACGAGGGCAATCCATTTTTAACTCCTTTAAAAGCATGTGAATTTGTTAAAGCCAATGGTGATACCTATACACAAGTATTAAATTGGTCAGTAAAGCCTAAGTCAGCAAGCAAGCATTTAGAAAATGCTTATAACGGTGATGAACTCCCCATTGATTTAACGTGGCCTGAAAAAAACATTGGTTGGATTGCTATGCCTAGCTTTTCATCAACCGATAAACAAACTGCTGCCTACAATAAAGTGTTTGAAAAAATACAACAGCAACGTAGCAAGTTACTTACTGCAAAAGCCGTGGTATTAGATTTGCGCCATAACCAAGGTGGCTCATCTTATTGGAGCTCACAAATAGCAAAAGGATTATGGGGCCAAAAAGTAGTAGAGCAAAAAGCAAATAATACTTCTCAAAACACGCAAGTGTGGTGGAGAGCATCAAAAGATAATACCGACCATGTAGTGTCTTTATTAGAGGTTGTAAAAAATCAGCCTGAATTATTGAAAATATTTAAAACCGTCGCTGCTGGCATGGCTCTATCACTTGAAAATGATGCCCCGTTTTATGTAGAAGAAAAGACTAATACGCTAAATAACATACCACATACACCTTTAGTGAGTGACTTTAAAACTAAGGTGTTTGTTATAGTGCCGCCGCAATGTGCGAGTGCTTGTTTAGATGCACTTGATAAGTTTAAGCTTTTTGAAAATACAACGTTATTTGGTGCACCAAGTAGTGCTGATTCTATGTATATGGAGGTACGTTTAGCTGATTTACCTTCAGGCTTAGGCAAAGTGATTGTACCTAACAAAGTATACGTAAACAGAGCGCGAGGGGCAGGGGCTTACTACAAGCCGGATGTTGCGTATAACGGCATTGATTGGACAACCAATGTGTTGCTTGAGCAAATAAAAACGCTATAAAAAAAGCCGCTTGTTGTAACAAGCGGCTTAACCTTCTAACTAGGAAATAGTTTAGAACGTGTAACGTGCACCAATTGAGTAACGCGGACCGTATTGATTAGCAAATAAGAACTGCTCTTCGTAACGTCCGTAACCTTCTTCGGTTGCATTGTTTAAGTTTATGCCATCAAAAAATACCGTTACGTTTTCGTTTACATCGTAGTTAACGCTCATATCCCATTGGCCATACGCTTTAGCATATTGCGGAGGCGCATCAGCTGAACCTTGCGCTTGGCCAACACCAATTAGGTACGAGTCGCGCCATGCATAAGTAATTTTAACTGATAGGCCGTCTTTTTCGTAAAAGCCTTGGAAGTTAGCTGAGTCACTTAAGCCTGTAAGCGGTGCTTGTTGATCAAGGCTTTCGCTATCAAATTCAACGTCGCCATCTACAAATGTTGCGTTAACACCAACACCAAAACCGGTTTCACCAATTAAGTGCTGTACTGCAACTTCAAAACCATCTACCGATTTACTGTCGGTGTTTTGCGGTTGGCTAATATTCCATGTAATTAGCGGATCGTCGCTGTTTGGTTCAATAACGCCATTTGCATTGCCGTAACCGCTGGCAATCATTTGTGCAAAAATAGCGTCGGTTGTTGCTTGTTCACCACGTGATTCAATATCGCTTACGGCTTGTAAGTAACGAGGGCCGTTTAAAATATCGTGCAAGCCATCAATAGTAGTTTGCGTAATGGTGGTTTGAATAAAGTTATCAACGTCTTTTTTAAAGTAACCAACAGATGCGTAGCTGCCTTCTGCGTAGTAATACTCAAGTGATAAATCAAGGTTTGTTGATTCAAATGGCAATAAGTTTGTATTACCTTGGCTACCTGTACGAGAACCCGGTTTTGGGCTGCCTGTTAAACTACGGCCACCGGCTAAATTACCTAGTGGTGCACGCGACATTGTTTTACCCCAAGATACGCGGGCTACTACGTCTTCAGTTAAATCAACACTTACGTCGATTGAAGGCAGTAAAACATCGTAATCACCTTGTTGCTCTAAGAAGTTATCATCGCCGCCAGCAGCGTATTGCATGATCCACTCTGAAGCGCTGATCCAATTAACTTGATCTTCAACGCGTTGACGTACAGTACTGGTTACGTCTGTTTGCTCATAGCGTAGGCCTGCATTTACTTTTACGTAGTAGTTACTTACGTCAAACTCCCAGCTTGATTGAACATAAAAGCTATTAGTGATTTCTTCTACGTAGCTCTCGCTATCTATTCCGTCTGCGTATGCATTAGCAGCATATGCATCGCCACCTGTTACATCTGCCGTTAAGTAAGCAATTTGGCGTGCAACAGCTTCGTCAAAGTCATAGGTATAGTAGTAACCAGGTTGTAAGTCACTGCCGCCGCCATCAAACTGATCTAAAAGGCCTGATGTATCATTACGGGTAAACATGCCGTCTGGGAATATTTCTGTATATGATGGGTTAAAACCTGGGCCACCTACTAAACCACTCCACGCGGTGTAACCACCTGTGTTTTGTTCTGTACGTGATGCGCCAAATTTAACTTTAACTAAACCAATGTCATAACTTTCGTTATACCATGTTGTGTGTAGCTGTAATTGTTCAATGTTTGATTCACCCGGTGAGTGAGTAAACTGACTAAAGTTTGAATCAATTTCGCCAGGTGTTAATTCACTTGTGCCATTTAACCAATTAACTTGTGCAGTTGGTACTTCGCCCGTGCGGTAATCATAAATTTTATTAGCTAGCTGATCAGAACCTAAAATTACTTGGCCTGCACTTCCCAGCCCGTTGTCGGCGCCGTTATCGGTTTCGTTTTTAGAGTCGTGGTAATCAAGCTCTACGTGCCACGTATCGCTAATTTCCCAATCTAGGTTTAAACCAAGAGAGCGGGCTTTTACTTCTGTAGTGCCTTTATTAGCTGTGAATGACGCGTCATTACCGCTAATGTCTGCATATACTGCAGTACCATTTTCATCTAGTTCGTAGCCATTTATATTGCTACCAAAGTCGTTCCAAATACCCCAACCAATGCTTTGAGAGCCGGTTACAGCTTTACTTGCTGTGTAATCAAGTGTTGCTACAAAGCCATCGACTGGTGCGTATTGAAAAGTAACTTGCCCATTTGTACGTTCACGCTCTACATCTTCAATAGAGTAGTTCATGTCTTTAGGGAAGTAGTAGTTACCTGCAGAATCTGTGCGGTTATCAACTACGTTGCTGCTATCTAATTCAGGTAAGTCTACGTTTGCCTGCCAGCCTTGAATATTGGCACTTTGTTTTTGAAAGTCACGCTCTTGGTGCGAAAATGAAAAACCGAAACCAAAAGTGTCATCTACAAAGGTATTGCTGTAAACAGTAGAAAACTCTGGTGTTACGTCATCGCCAGCTTCGTTTGACGAGTCGTGGTTTGCTTTAACGGTTGCTGAAAAGTTCTGACCTGGCTTTTGAAAAGGTCGCGCAGTAGAAATATTAACCGTTGCACCTAAGCCACCGCTTGGCACGTCTGCACGAGCTGTTTTAAACACTTCAAGCGCACTTACGCCTTCAGAGGCAACGTTTTCAAGGTTATACGAGCGTGTATAACCTGTGCCCGGCATTTGGCGGCCATTTAAGGTAATCAAGTTAAACTCTGGACCAAAACCACGTACTGTAATTTGGCTACCTTCACCGTTAGCGCGGCTTACCGATACACCGGTAATACGCTGTAATGATTCTGCTAAGTTTGTATCTGGGAATTTACCCATTTCTTCAGACGAGATAGCATCTACAATACCCGAAGAGTCGCGTTTCATATCCATAGAACGAATAAGTGAACCACGAATACCTTTTACTTCAATAATTTCTACATCAGGCTTTGCTGATATGTCTGCTTCTGCAGCGATAGCTGTGTTTAATGTGCTCGCAGCAATGATGAGAGACACAGAAGCCGCAAGTTGGCTCTTTTTAAAATTGAATGTGTTCATAATAGCTCTGCTTTATAAAATGTTGTTCAAGAGTGAAGGTGCTGTGTAATACCAATTTTATTAAAAACATGATCATTCTATCGCATTAAATAACTCACTAACTGCGTTAAAAATTATTTATATAGAACAACTATATGTCAAAATTTCGCCTTGTTATTGTGCTATTTTCTTAGCGCTATAATAGATCTCTTGTTTAATGCAATTGGTATAAACACCTAGAATTTTGTCAGTGAAATCTAAATTATGGGTTTGAAATTTTTACATTATCAACACGATATACTGCGCCAGCACCTTGGCCCCAATTAGGAAAAATCATTAATACATCTATCGCACTTACATCTAAACCGGCAGCCGATAAGTCAGAAAGTGTATAAGTATATGTTTGCCATTCGTTTAAAGCAGGGGCAATGCCTTCAACACTTTCAGTAAGTGCAAGCTCTACGGCAGAGTCACCTTCGTTTGACTCAACTTTGAAAAACCATGGCGCGTCGGGTGTGCTTGGCATACTCGTAACTTTCATATCAAACGTAATTTGACCAACCGTTATGATAGCGCTTGCATCAAATGCCTCACCGCTTCCGCCAACAGATGTACGGCTGTTAAAACCCATTACTGTAGGCGTATCATTTATTGTAAATTCCGCTGTTATACCATGCTCTTCATCATCCATTGCTTCCACTGGCGTAGAGCCGCTACAGCAGTCCCACATTGGCCAATCAAGATTTTGAGTATCTGTGAACACATTAAGCTCTGGAAAATCTTGCGTGATTTTCACATCGTCTACTCTATAAACAGCGCCATTACCAGTGCCCCATGCAGGAAAAATCATCACTACATCAATAGCGCTAATATCTAAGTTTGCTGCAACAAGATCGGTTAATTTAAATGTATATGTTTGCCATTGTCCTACAACAGGAGCAATACCTTCAACGCTTTGATTAATAGGTAATTCGGCCGCAGTTGGTGCATCTCCTGCACTTTCAAGCTTAACGACCCATGTAGAGTTTGCATCAGCAGGTGCGCTAGTTACTTTCATTTTAAATTGAAAATACCCTTGTGCTAACAGGGGCGTAGCATCAAAAGGGGAGGCTAGACCCGCCTCATCAGTGATGTTTGCCGCTCTTGAAATAAAGCCGTTTACTGTTGGGTTTTCACCAACACTAAACTCAACTGTATTACCTTGCTGTTCATCAACAACTATTGCAGGAGTTGAACCTCCGCAACAATCCCACGCAGGCCAATTAATATTAAAAGAATCACCAAATATGGTTAATGGAGTAACTCCTCCTGCTATAGGAACTGGGGCATCACCCTCAAGTAAGGCATCGTCTAAGCTGTTGTAACCTGGACGAATGGTTTCACAACCTTTACCAGTATCAGGGTTCGATGCACATTGATAAACACGTACGTAATCAATAGCAAAAGTTTGGCCATTTTCAAATGCGCTAGCGTCTACACCTAAATCATTTACGTTTTCAGGCCAGTCACCGCCTACTGCCAGGTTTAGTAATAAGTGAAAGTCTTTATCAAATGGTGCGCTATCCCAATGCGTTGTAAGTTCGCCAGAACCTTGTTCAAAGTATTCTGCAAACCAACCACGATGTTTTAAGCCCGCAGGCTCATTTTTTGAATTATATAAAACCTCAGATTGACGCTGAGTTGCATAAAGGTAACCGTCTACGTACCAGCGAATTTCACCTTCTTGCCATTCAACAGCATACGTGTGGAAATCATCTGCTGGATTAGTATCTTCAGGGAATTTAAATTCTTTACCTGTATAGCTGTTATCTGGCCATGCGCGTCCGTAATGAAGGGTGCCGTGGATACTAGACTCTATACCGCCGTCTTCATCTGGTGTTTTGAGGTTTACTGATTCTAAAACATCTATTTCACCAGAACGAGGCCAAGTGCCGTAAACCTCATCAGTTGGTAGCATCCAAAATGCTGGCCAGCTACCTTGCCCTGATGGAAGTTTGGCGCGCACTTCAAAACGGCCATACGTAAAGTCGGCGTTATAGCGCGTATTTAAGCGCGCTGAAGTGTAAGGTTTTTCTGCACCTTCTTCAGCGGGTAGGGCAACAATGTTTAACACACCGTCTGCAATAAATGCATTTTGCTCGCTGTCGGTGTAACACTGTTTCTCGTTGTTACCACCGCCATCGCAGTTTAATTCATAGTTCCATTTGTTTGTATCAATGGCTGAGCCTTCGAACTCGTCGCTCCAAACCATTTGCCAATCTGAAACTGGCTCAGAGGCATCTACATTTTCAAAATTTGATTTAGTGGCAGAGTCGCCACCACAGCCAGCTAACGTAACTAAAGAGATAGCGGCAAGTAAACGTGTAATGTGCGTTGTTTCAATGTTCATAACTGAACCCCGGTTTCAACAGATTATTGTCAGATTAATTGTTTTTTGAGCTTTGTTTTTTCATGCTGTAAGCGCTTACATTTTGATATGTGTTTTGTAAGCGCTTACAAATGATATTGTGGAGTACGCAAATGGTCAACATATTTGTTTATTTTATTTACAATTAGTTTACGGTAAGACCAGTTTACCAATTTTAGATTGTATATAAATTGCAGTTTATACAATTAGTTATGTTGTTTGTGTTTTTTGATGGGAGCGTGAGCGGAATATTTTTTACGTCAAAAAAGTAGGAAAGGACTTAACAATTAAAAGGTTAGTTACAGGTATATTTATAGTATTTAAGGAGTATTTTGTTTATACCAATCTACATAAAAGCAATTTTAAGTGGATTGGTATTGTATGAGATAAAATATGCTTGTTTTTACTTGTTTTTACTTGTTTTTAAAAGGCATTGTAAGTAACCCCAAAAGCGACGCATTTTGCTTTTGGCTTGGGTATTCTTTTAAGCCAATATTTATATCTGCGTCGGTTTTTTTAGCTTTACCTTTGTAGCTACCAAATAATTTATCCCACCAAATTACACTAAAACCATAGTTTGAGTTAGTTTCGCTAATCACTTGGCTATGGTGAATTCGATGCAATATTTGCGTCATTAATATTAAACGCAGTGGTTTTTCAATGGCATTAGGTAAGCGTATATTTGCATGATTAAATAATGCTAAACCATTAAGTGCTATTTCAAATATAAGTACCGCAATGGCAGGTACGCCAAGAGCAGTTACTGCAATGAGTTTTATAAGTATGCTCAGTACAATTTCGATAGGGTGAAAGCGCAAGCCCGTACTGGTATCTACATGTGCATCGGCATGATGTACGCGATGCAAGCGCCATAAAATAGGCACTTGATGAAATAACCTATGCTGCCAATAAATTAATATATCGAGTAATAACATGCTCAATATAATAGTAACCATACTTGGCATGGCTATTTGATTAAATAAGCCAATGCCGTGCTCTTGATTGTAAAGTGCAACAGCGGTTAACCCAATGGGTACAACTAAGCGCGCAATAACTGATGAAGCAAACACTAACCCAAAATTAGCAAACCAACGTGTACTGCTTTTAATAGGTGCTTGGCGAGCAGGCTTTTGCCATTCAAGCAGCATCATTATAATTAAAATGCTAAAAAAGCAGCCGAGTCGCCACCATACTTCATTAGTCATTTATTACCTCTGAATTTGCACTGCTAGGCACGTTTTCAGCTGCTTTGTTAGCATCGGCTTCTTGTTGCTTAAGCGTGTGATAACCGCCATGTATACGGGTAAAAATAGTTATGCCACACGCAATAGCAAAAATGCTCGCCATAACTGCAAAGTGCTGCGGCCAAATACAAAATGCAATAAATAGCGCTATTGTTTCAGTGCCTTCGGTTAAGCCGTTTAAGTAGTAAAAGCTTTTGTATTTAAATTGCGGTTTTTCGAGTTTAAATTTTTCGGCGGCAATCGCAAAAGCTAAAAAGCTTGAGCCCGTACCAATAAAAGTGGCAAGTAATAACGATCCCGCTATCGCGTTTTGCTCAGGGTTTGTCAAAATAAAGCCAAGCGGAATAGCCGCGTAAAATAAAAAGTCGAGTGTGATATCTAAAAAGCCACCCGCGCTTGAACTTTGGTTTGCATAGCGTGCTAATGCGCCATCAAGCCCATCTAAAATGCGATTTAAAGCAATAGCAACTAATGCGCCGTACCACATTTCAAACGCCAGTAATGGCACGGCTAATAAGCCTACTAAAAAGCCTACCACAGTGAGCTGA
>NZ_PJBR01000115.1:0-13526 GCF_002863625.1 Pseudoalteromonas sp. MelDa3
TCTTCAAATATTTTTAAACCTTCTTCCATACCAGGACCACGGTACGAATTGATTGAAGAACGGTTAGCCTTATCAAATGACGCTTTAAATACATAAGGAATATTGAGTTTCGTCGTAACTTCTACGTAATGCTCTGCAACACGCATAGCTAAATCGCGAGATTCTAATACGTTAATACCACCAAACAATACAAACGGTTTGTTGTTTGCTAGTTCAATTTCATTAATTTTAATAATTTGGTCTTTCATTTAAATTCCTTACGGTGCAACTGCTTGCATCATTAATCCACAAATATAAGCCATATAAGTACCCACACCATAGCCCAGTACAGCTAACAGGACACCAACAGGCGCAAGCGAAGGGTGAAATGCTGATGCTACAACAGGTGCAGACGCTGCACCGCCCACATTAGCCTGCGAGCCCACTGCCATATAAAATAACGGTGCTTTAATTAGTTTAGCTACTACTAACATTATGCTTGCATGCACTAACATCCAAATGGCACCAACTAAAAATAACCCTGGGTTATTAAAAATAGCGGTTACATTCATATGCAAACCAATCGATGCAACTAAAATATACAAAAAGCTAGAGGCTACTTTTGAAGCGCCAAACGCTTCTATTTGTCTAACTTTAGTAAACGATAAGCCTATGCCAATCGTTGTTGATATAACAATTAGCCAAAAGAATTTACTGTTTAAGCTGTATTCTTTTGCCCACTCATAAGTCGTGCCAAAGTACGGACCTAAAAAGTCAGCACAAAAATGCGCTAAACCGGTTATACCAAATGCAATTGCAAGCAGCGTCATATAATCGTTAAGAGTAGGAATACGTGCGTGTTCAGCGTGATAGGCTTCAACACGTTTTTTTAAATCTTCAATTGCGCTTGTATCAGCACCCGTAGCTGCATCAATCTTTTTATGGTTTGCTGCCATTAACAATAAAACAGCCATCCAAATATTCGCGACGATTACATCTACTGTAATCATTACAGAAAATATATCACCACCAACTTCAAACATCTCTTTCATTGATGCTTGGTTAGCACCACCGCCAATCCAGCTACCCGCAACGGTTGTCATACCGCGCCATACTGCATCGGGCCCATGACCACCAACAATACTTGGATCAAATGCACTCACGACTAAAATAGCTAATGGCCCACCAATAACAATGCCCAATGTACCCACTAAAAACATAATGAGCGCTTTAGGGCCTAAGTTAATAATAGCTTTTAAATCAATACTAATGGTAAGCAGTATTAAACAAGCAGGCAGTAAGTAGCGCGAAGCCACATAATAAACATTGGATTTATTACCATCTACAATACCAAAGGTATTTAATAACGAAGGTAAAAAGTAACACAGTAGTAAAGCAGGTACGTATTTATAAAATCGTTTTAAAGCTGGACGCTCACTGTTTGAGGTTTTAAAAATAAACCCCAAAATAATAGCAAGCAAACCAAGCACAACGGCATCATTTGTAATTAATGCGCTTTGAGTTTCAACCATAATTATTCCTATTCTTAATGGTGCGTTTTATTATTATCTTCTAGTTCTTCTATTTGGTGTTGAATAATCTCTATTGCAGGATCGTCCGGACACTCATCGACAAAAAACTGTAAATCATCACGTGCCATTTTAGGGCAACCGAGCTGATTTAATAAGTAACCTCTGTCGCGTCTCTCATACGGGTCGTCGCCTATTAGCTCCATTAGCATCTCTACACAGGTCAAAGCATGACCAAATTTGTTTTCGCTAATGAAAGACCATTTTTGCTGAGCTAAAAATAGCTTATATACTTCGTCATCAAAAATTAACTCTAAAGGTTCTTGTTCTTGCCCATCATCTTCATCTGCGTTTTCAGGGATGATATACCAGCTTTGTTGCCCGCTGCTTGGCTCAATTATGTAGCCCTCTTCATCACTTATCGCCACATGAACACCAACATCACCCAGCGTAAGACTAAGATTTGCATCAAAGTTAGCTTGTTGTAAAAAGTGACAAAGTATAATTGCAAGCGTTGTTGGTGAGCCACTACGCATAGAAAGCGTATAGCTTAATGTATTTAATTTGTATTCTGGCACTTTTAAGCCTGAGGCACTAAATAGCCAATCGCTGTAAAACATATCTAATAATTTTTCGAAGCGATCGTGCTCATCACTCACTTTTAAACACAGCGCTGAAATTTGCTGTTCAAAGTCAGTTAAAGTTTCATAACATGGTGTTAAATCTATCTGAGGGTCCCATTTTGACTCTGCTTTAATACAGCGGTAAATCGCTGGAGGTGTAAATTCATCGTAAGCATCATCAAGATAAGATTCATCGTGTTCGTCAAACCCGAGGGTAGTCATTAATACTGCAACATTTTAGAAAACGAAGGCGTAGTTTACCTAACTTTAAAGCTATATACCAATATAGAGATTTTTTTGAATATTTTCTGAGAGGGAGTCGTATTTGAGCTTTATAAAACAACTATAAAGCTCAAATAGTCAGGTATTACTTAAAGCAAAAAAGCTGATTTAGACGTCGCTAAATAACCTATCGCTAAAATAACAGCAGTGTTAACTAAAACGTAAGCAACTTTAGCCGTCATTTTAGTTTGTCTGGCGCTTTTAGCCCCAATACCAATATATATAACCACTAAAACTATTTTTTCTAATAGCCAATATTGTTCAAACGGGTTAATTTTAGCCATAAATATAAGCGTAAGTGCAGACACTAATAACAAAGTATCTATACTATGACTACCAATCATTACCGCTTTATTTTTTGCTAATTTACCACTGCCCATTCGCGAAAATGCGCGAACATAAAATAAAATCACACTCAACATCGCAATTGCCATGTGTGAATGCTTTACTGCTAAATAATCCATATGCCCCTGTACTTCTGTTTTATAAAAATTTAATCAGGAAAACGGTTAAGAACCGCTTCTAACTCATCAAGCTTCTCGTTAAATACTTCAACCAATTTTGGTTCAAAGTGTGTGCCTTTTTGAGCGTTAATTTCATCAACTACGTTTTGCAGTGTCCAGGGTTCTTTATAGCATCGTTTATGGCGAAGTGCATCGTATACATCAGCAAGTGCAACTATACGACCAAATACATTAATTGCGTTTCCGCTTAAACCTTGTGGGTAACCAGAGCCATCCCATTTTTCATGATGCTCTTTTGCAATAATTGCGCCGGCACTAACAATCTCATGCGACGAGTCTTTTAAAATAGTATAGCCTTTATCAGTATGAGTTTTCATCACTTCCCATTCTTGGGCGTCTAACTTTGCTGGTTTATTTAATACCGCATCAGGAATGCCCACTTTGCCTACATCATGAAGAGGCGACGCCAACCTTACTAAATTAGCATCATGCTTAGATAAGCCATACCCTTGTGCCAATATATGACAAATATGTGCTACACGCTTAACATGATTACCCGTTTCTGTTGAGCGTTGCTCTACCGCTTCACTTAACCTGTAAACAAGCTCTTGTTGCGTTGCTTCTATTTCAGACTGAAGTTGTACATTTTCAAACGCAAGTTGCACGTTTTGAGAGAAAATCTTAATTAAATGGCGCTGAGTATCCGTTAAATCCTTTGGAATACCTGATATGAATAGCATCGAATTATGATTGTACTCACTGCTACAATACGCGAATAAGTAGTTATCTTTATAAATAATGCTTTTTTCATTAAGCGCCTGATGACATGCACTTAACTGTTCAGCTTGTAATACCTCATCGAGCTCTTTACCTTCACTTTTTTCAAAGTCACCGGTACCCGAGCAAACAATTAATTTTTTATTATTTTGTGCTTCAGGATTTTGTGCAACTAAAGTAGTTGCATACATAGCTTGATCAGCAATACCAAGTAAAGAAGTTAACTGCTGCATAACGCCTTCAATAAAGTGCTCTATTGAATGCGCAGAAAAAATATCACGGGACGCTATAATTATTTTCTCAAGCCCTTCGCGTGACTGCTCAATCGAAATAATATCCCGATACGAGCGCAGGCTCGACATAATAACAGTAAATAACTTTTGAGCCGTTAGCTCTGTTTTAGATTTGTAATCGTTAATATCATAATTAATAATTACTTGTCGTTCAGGTGCTTGACCAGGTTGACCCGTTCTTAAAATAATTCGAATATGATTATTTTTAGCTTCTTCACGAATAAACTTAGCAACTTGCAAACCGGCATCATCGGTCTCCATTACTACATCAAGTAGTACAATGGCTGCATCTGGATGCTCTTTCACAAGCTCTTTTGCTTCAGCACCTGAGTACGCACTAATGAATTCTAAGCGTTTATTTTGAAACTCAAAATCACTCAACGCTAGTTTTGTAACAGCATGAACTTCAGGTTCATCATCAACGATTAATACTTTCCAGGTACCGAGTTCAATCTCATTGATTGCTTCTTCTGGCTCATCTGAAAATAAAAAATCACCCATCATAGTCGAAATTCCTTCATGGCATTATACAACACACTAGCAGGCAATTATTATTCTTTAGGGCCACTGTGCAAACGTTACACGGTCGTTATCACCAAAGTCTTTCACTGTTTTAATATTCACAAATGCCATTTTTTTGAAAAAATGACGAACAGCTTCACCTTGCTCAAAACCGTGTTCTATTAAAAGATAGCCACTAGATAACAAATAGTCACGTGATTGTGTAATTATTTGTTTAATATCAGACATTCCACAATCATCCGCCACTAATGCCGACAAAGGCTCAAAGCGCACATCGCCCTGATTTAAATGTATATCACTGCTTTCAATATAAGGTGGGTTAGTGACAATTAGGTTGAATTTCTCACCATGTAACTCGCTAAACCAGTTGCTTTGCTTAACGTGTACATTATTAATTGCCAATCGCTGCTGGTTACGTGTAGCCAGTGCAACTGCATCGCTTACTCTATCTACTGCAATAATTTGCCAATTAGGCATTTCACTACCCAATGCCAGTGCTATTGCACCAGTACCCGTGCCTAAATCAAGCACTTTAGCTGTAGCAGGTACAGCCACTTCAAGTGCTTGTTCTACTAACGTTTCAGTATCTGGTCGAGGTATTAAAGTTGTTGCGTTAACTTCAAGCGATAAGCTCCAAAATTCACGTTGCCCCGTAATATGTGCAACAGGTTCACCGTTTAAACGTCTTTGGCAAAATGTATTAAATTGCTGTTGTTGTTCGGCATTAAGCGCATGCTCTGGCCAAGTAAAAAGGTAACTGTGAGGTTTTTGAAGAATATGTAGAAGTAAAACTTGTGCGTCTAATTTAGCACTTTCGCTGCTAGGTGCTAATAAATTAGCGCCTGCAGCAATAGCTTGTTCAAGAGTTTGGCTCACGATTACTCGTCGCCCATAGCCGCTAATAAGTCAGCTTGATGTTCTTGCATTAATGGGTCAATAACGCAGCTTAAATCACCCGCTACCACTTCATTCAAACGATAAAGTGTTAAGTTAATACGATGATCGGTAATACGACCTTGTGGGTAGTTATAAGTACGGATACGTTCAGAACGATCGCCACTACCTACTAAGTCACGACGTTCAGATGCTTCTGCCGCATGGCGCTTTTCATCCTCAGCCTGTTGCAAACGTGCTGCAAGTACCGACATCGCTTTAGCACGGTTTTTATGCTGTGAACGCTGATCCTGACACTCAACAACAACACCGGTAGGTATATGTGTAAGTCGAATAGCAGAATCTGTTTTATTAACGTGCTGACCACCTGCGCCTGATGCACGAAATGTATCAACTTTTAAATCTGCGGTATTAATTTGTATCGCTTCGGCCTCTGGTACTTCCGCCATTACCGCAACAGTACATGCAGAGGTATGAACTCGCCCTTGTGACTCAGTTTCTGGCACACGTTGTACGCGGTGTACACCTGATTCAAACTTTAATTGACCGTAAACGCCTTCGCCACTAATATTTGCAATAACTTCTTTGTAGCCACCGTGCTCACCTTCATTGGTGCTCACAACTTCTACTTTCCATTTTTTAGTTTCTGCATAGCGGCTGTACATACGGAATAAGTCGCCAGCAAAAATAGCCGCTTCATCACCGCCTGTTCCAGCGCGTACTTCAACAAACACGTTATTGTTATCTCGCGGATCTTTTGGCAACATTAATACTTGAATTTGATCTTCAATTACCAAAATTTGTGCTTTAGCTTCTTTATATTCTTCTTGCGCCATTTCACGCATTTCAGGGTCAGAATCTTTAAGCATTTCTTCTGCACTGGCTAAATCATCTTGCGTTTCTTTGTAAGTTAAAAACGTTTTTACAATCTCTTCAAGCTCAGAGTATTCTTTTGAAAGCCCACGAAAACGATTTTGATCACTAATGACCGACGGGTCGCTTAGCAGCGCTTGTACTTCTTCGTAACGCTCTACTAAGGTTTCTAATTTATTATAAACAGACTCTTTCATTTAACGGTTATTCCTGATCAATACCTAACATTTTTTTCAACTGGTTTAGCTGCGCCACTTCACCTTTTTTCGCTGCGTCTTGTATTGCACGGGTAGGCGCGTGCATTAAGCGATTGGTTAATTTATTGGCGAGCTCTAATATAATTTTTTCTGCATCTTTACCTGTATTTAGCTGACTAACAGCACGCTCTACAAGTTCTGACTTAATTGTTTGTACATCATTTCGATAATGGCGGATTAAATCTACCGAATCGAGTGAGCGCATCCACATTGCAAATTCTTTGGTGCGTTCAGTAATAATTATTTGCGCTTGCTGTGCAGCTTGCTCACGCGCTGCCATATTCTCGCTTACAATGGTTTGTAAGTCATCAACGGAATATAAATAGGCAGCATCTAGCTCACCTACTTGGCTTTCTATATCGCGCGGAACCGCAATATCTATAAATAGCATAGGCTTGTGTCGGCGCTGCTTAAGCGCTTGCTCAACCACCCCTTTACCAATAATAGGTAAAGTACTGGCGGTAGAACTAATGACTATATCGGCTTCATGTAAACGTTCTGGCAACTGTGCAAGTGCGATAACATCTGCCGACACTTCATCAGCAAGGCTGCGAGCACGTTCAATTGTTCTATTAGCTACCGTTATTTTTTTAGGCTCATTTTGATATAAATGTTTAGCAACCAGTTCAATGGTTTCACCAGCACCAATCAATAGCACATTGGTTTGATCAAGCTTGCCATAAATATGTTTTGCTAAGTTAACAGCCGCAAATGCAACCGACACGGCACTTGCGCCTATATTTGTTTCAGTACGAACTTGTTTTGCTACCGAAAAGGTTTTTTGAAACAACCTATCAAAAGTAACCCCTATTGCATCGTGGGTTTTAGCACTAAAAAACGATTGCTTTATTTGCCCTAAAATTTGCGGCTCGCCTAACACAAGAGAATCCAACCCACACGCTACGCGCATTAAGTGGTTAATGGCGTCATTACCTTCATGGCAGTATATATTGCTGCTCAGTTCATGTTCATCCAAACCATGGAAACTGGCAAGCCACGTTAACAGTGTTTGGGAATTTTGCTGAGCGAGGCTACAATAGATCTCGGTTCGATTACAGGTAGACACAATAACAGCTTCATTAAAGTCGGCATGGCCACTTAATTGTTGCAACGCCTCTGAAATTTGCTCAGGCGAAAAAGCCACTTTTTCGCGTAATTCTACGGATGCGGTTTTGTGATTTATACCTAGTGCTATTATGGTCATATTTGCCAAATATTGCTGAGCCCTACTTCAAAGGCGGTAATTTTACCAAAAATCAGCGGAATATGGAAAGTAAGGAACAACATTTGATTCGACAATATTTGATTTTATTCATGTTTTTTTTATTATTAGGTGGCTGTGCCCATCAAATTGATACAAAAACAACACTTTATGATGATTGGAAGCCACGTTTAGCTGCTCAAAAAACTTGGCAGGTCGAGGGTAAACTCGCGTTTATAAGCCCAGAAGAGCGTCAATCTGCAAACTTAAATTGGCAGCAAACAACAAATTCCAATAATTTAATACTGACTACTTTTATTGGTACTCGTATTTTGTCGCTTAAACAAACAGCAAATGGTGCTGAATTAGAGTTTGACGGCGATGAGTACTTTGATACTAATGCTGCAGAGCTTTTAAAGCGTTTAACCGGTTTTACACTCCCTGTTGATAACGCCGATAACTGGCTTAAGGGCACCATTGACGATCAAAGTTTAGTCGTTGATGAACTAGGCCGTGCAAAGCAAGTATTATGGTTTGATAATACAGGCAAGAAATGGCAAATAGATTACGGCACTTACGTACAAAACGCAGGTTACTGGTTACCAACTAAACTGACGTTAAAGCATCAACAAATAAAAATAAAAATTCAACTCTACGATTGGCAGTTTAAATAAGTATGAATAACAAAACCTCTTTTTCACTTATTGCCCCGGCAAAACTCAATTTATTTTTACATATTAATGCTCGCCGAGAAGATGGCTATCATGAACTAGAAACCTTATTTACTTTTTTAAATTTTGGTGATGAGCTGTATTTTGAGCTAACAACAGACGGTGGTATTTCTGTCGGTGGTGATACTAAAGACATACCCCAAAATGATAATCTCATCTATAAAGCGGCTTTATTATTACAAACACACTGTAAAACCTCTTTGGGTGTGAAAATAAATTTAATTAAACGCTTACCGATGGGCGGAGGTGTTGGAGGTGGTTCATCCGACGCCGCAAGTACTTTATTAGCCCTAAATAAATTATGGAAATTAGAACTAAATTTAGAAATTCTAGCCCAATTAGGACTTAAATTAGGGGCTGATGTTCCGGTGTTCATACAAGGGCAAAGCGCCATAGCGCATGGTATTGGTGAGAAATTACACCAGGTAAAACTTGAACAAAAATGGTACTGCGTTGTACACCCAAACCAACATGTAAGTACTGCAAAAATATTTACACATCCAGATTTAAAACGCGACACACCAAAAATAATAGGCGATTGGAAACACCATACTTTAACCAACGATTGTGAGCCTTTAGTTAAAAAGCTTTGCCCCGAGGTTGAAAAAACCCTCCAGTGGTTGCTAAAATACGCACCGTCGAAGATGACCGGAACAGGTTCATGTTGTTTTGTCGAATTTGCTAGTCAAGTTCAAGCACAAGATGTACTTGAAAATCTCCCCCATACTTGGCAGGGTTTTGTGGCTTCAAGCGCAAATGTCTCACCTGCTCATACGGAGTTAACCGCCATATTCGATCAATGAAGTAACGTACAAGTAATCATAAGTTAACTCGCAGTGGTATTTATCATTGCCCGTTAGTCCAAATATTCAGTGCCTGAGGAACCCTACCGTGCCTGACATGAAGCTCTTCGCTGGTAACGCAACACCTGAGTTAGCTCAAAAAGTTGCAAAACGTTTATATATTGAATTAGGCGATGCTGTTGTTGGCCGTTTTAGCGACGGTGAGATCAGTGTTCAAATAAATGAAAATGTTCGTGGCTCGGACGTTTTTATCTTGCAATCAACCTGTGCCCCTACAAACGATAACCTAATGGAACTTATCGTTATGGTTGATGCTCTACGTCGTGCATCTGCAGGTCGTATTACTGCCGTCATTCCTTATTTTGGTTATGCGCGCCAAGACCGTCGTGTACGTTCTGCCCGTGTTCCAATTACCGCTAAAGTTGTTGCCGATTTCTTATCAAGCGTTGGTGTTGACCGTGTTCTTACGGTTGATTTACACGCTGAACAAATCCAAGGCTTCTTTGATGTACCAGTAGACAACGTATTTGGCAGCCCTGTATTACTTGAAGATATGAAAGAACGCGACTTTGAAGACGTCGTTGTTGTATCTCCAGATATTGGTGGTGTTGTACGCGCACGTGCAATTGCAAAACTACTAAACGATACCGATTTAGCAATCATTGACAAACGCCGCCCTCAAGCAAACGTTTCTCAAGTAATGCACATTATTGGTGACGTTGAAGGTCGTGATTGTATTATCGTAGATGATATGATTGATACCGGTGGTACGTTATGTAAAGCCGCAGAAGCACTTAAAGAACATGGCGCTAAACGCGTATTTGCATACGCAACGCACCCTATTCTTTCAGGTAAAGCAGCAGAAAACTTACGTGACTCGATGATTGACGAAGTAATTGTAACTGACTCAATTCCGCTATCTGACGAGCTTAAAGCCCTTGATAAAATTAAGGTACTTACGCTTGCTGACATGTTAGCAGAGACTATTCGTCGTATTAGTAACGAAGAATCTATCTCAGCGATGTTTGAACACTAAAATTAAACATTCCTGAGTATAAAAGCGCCTTTTGGCGCTTTTTTTGTAAGCGATGTTTATTTTGTCTGGGCGTGGTGGTATGATAGCGCGCCTTTTGGCTAGGGACCTTGGTCGCAAAGGCCCTACACATTTTAATAACTGGAGACATCATGTCTAACAAAACTTATACATATAACGCTGAACTTCGCGTAGAAACTGGTACTGGTGCGAGCCGCCGCCTACGTCGCGAAGACAAAGTTCCTGCAATCCTTTACGGAGCTGACAAAGAAGCTTTATCTCTTACTTTTGCTCATAAAGATATGATCAAAGCACAAGAAGACGAAGGTTTTTACACGCATATCCTTACGCTTAACGTAGATGGCGAAGCTGTTGAAGTAATCTTAAAAGATATCCAACGTCACCCATTCAAGCCTAAGCTTACTCACCTTGATTTCCAACGTGTAGATGCTACTCATAAATTTCAAACTAAAGTTCCTCTTCACTTCATCGGTGAAGATATTGTAACTAAAGCTGGCGCAACTGTTGTTCACCAGTTAACTGAAGTTGAAATTACGTGTCTTCCAAAAGCACTTCCAGAATTCATTGAAGTAGATGTTTCTAAGTTTGTTGTTGGCGATTCTGTTCATATTTCTGACCTTACTTTCCCTAAAGGCGTTAGCTCTGTAGATTTAGGTAAAGGCGAAGGCCATGATCAGTCTATCCTGACTATCAAAGCAAACAAAGCAGCTCCAGTTGAAGACGACGCTGCAGCAGCAGAATAATTTTTAAGGTCTCGCAACCTTGAATTCTATTCAAATGCTTGTGGGCCTGGCTAATCCAGGCCCCGAATACGCAAACACACGCCACAATGCAGGTGCTTGGTTCATCGAGCAAATCGCTGCACGCTACAACTGCACCCTAAAATACGATCCTAAATATCACGGCCTTACAGGCAAAGTGATCATTCAAGGCCAAGAATTCAAATTATTGATCCCCACTACTTACATGAATTTAAGTAGTAAAGCGGTCGGTAGTTTAGCTAATTTTTTCAAAATCCCTGTCGAGGACATTTTAGTTGCCCATGACGAATTGGATTTAGACCCAGGCGTTGCCAAGTTAAAAAAAGGCGGCGGGCATGGCGGTCATAATGGTTTAAAAGACATTATTGCAAAAATGGCAAATCAAAAAGACTTTATGCGCTTGCGCATTGGTGTAGGTCATCCGGGGCATCGTGAAATGGTTACTGGTTGGGTGCTTGGAAAAGCGGCCAAAGCAGACCAAGAAAAAATGGATGCTGCTGTTGATGAAGCAGTTCGTTGCATGGAAATACTTGCAAAAGATGGTGTGTTAAAAGCACAAAACAGACTACATTCGTTTAAACCCTAGTAACTTGGGTCCAAGTACACCGTTTAAACGAATTCTAAACAAGGTATCTTACTATGGGTTTTAAATGTGGCATCGTTGGCTTGCCTAACGTTGGTAAATCAACGCTTTTCAATGCACTAACTAAAGCGGGTATTGAAGCCGCTAACTTTCCTTTTTGTACCATTGAGCCTAATACAGGTGTGGTACCTGTGCCAGATCCTCGTCTAGACGAACTTGCTAAAATAGTTAATCCTCAACGAGTTCTTACCACCAGTATGGAATTTGTAGACATTGCTGGCTTAGTAAAAGGCGCATCTAAAGGTGAAGGCCTTGGTAACCAGTTTTTAGCTAACATTCGTGAAACCGATGCAATTGGCCACGTAGTTCGCTGTTTTGAAGATGAAAACATCATCCACGTAGCAGGCACTATTGACCCTGCTGACGATATTGACGTAATCAACACTGAGTTAGTACTTGCTGATATGGATAGCGCTGAAAAAGCCCTTTTCCGTAATTCAAAAAAAGCAAAAGGTGGCGACAAAGACGCTAAAGAGCAAAATGCTGTACTTGAAAAAGTAAAAGTGCATCTTGACGAAGGCTTAACTTTACGTGGTCTAGCACTAACTAAAGAAGAAAAAGCAGCAATCAGCTCTATTAACTTCTTAACGATTAAACCAACAATGTATATTGCAAACGTTGCTGAAGATGGTTTTGAAAATAACCCATACCTTGACCGCGTACGCGCTATTGCCGCAGCTGAAGATGCGATTGTTGTTCCTGTATGTGCCGCTATCGAGTCTGAGCTTTCAGAACTAGATGACGAAGACAAGCTAGAGTTTATGGCTGATCTTGGTCTAGAAGAGCCAGGTCTTAACCTTGTTATTCGTGGTGGTTATGAATTACTACAATTACAAACTTATTTCACAGCTGGCGTAAAAGAAGTACGCGCATGGACAATCCCTGTAGGTGCAACAGCACCACAAGCAGCGGGTAAAATCCATACCGACTTCGAGCGTGGCTTTATCCGTGCGCAAACTATTGCTTTTGACGACTTTGTTGCCTTTAAAGGTGAGAGTGGCGCAAAAGAAGCAGGTAAGATGCGTCAAGAAGGTAAAGAGTACATTGTTAAAGATGGCGATGTAATGAACTTCTTGTTCAACGTATAAGTACAAATTAAACCAATTTCACTTGGTAATAATTTTTAAAGGCTCGTTTTTACGAGCCTTTTTTGTATTTAAGCATTATAAAAATAATAATTAGCCTCAACTAGTCTATCTTTGTAATATCGCTTAATTAAAGAAGTACAGGGTTAATTAAGATTCCGCGCCTTAAAGGCAGCTAAAAAAACAGCATTTTTATTAAATTTTAGCCTGTTAGCTTAATTTTCCTGCAAACAAACACAGTTAAGTGTTTTTTTGCAAAAAAGGTGTTGACGAATTTGGGTCATATCAGCATAATACGCCCCGCACTCAGCGATGAAGTGCTAACAAAAAAAGATGGCTAAGTAGCTCAGCTGGTTAGAGCACATCACTCATAATGATGGGGTCACAGGTTCAAATCCCGTCTTAGCCACCATTATTTTTTTGTTGCTCAATGAAGAGTTTAAAATAACTACCTTGTGTGCGGGAGTGGCGGAATTGGTAGACGCGCTGGATTTAGGTTCCAGTATCTTAGGATGTGAGAGTTCAAGTCTCTCCTTCCGCACCATAATTCTTGATAAGAATTAAAACTATCAATTGTTATTGTTGGGATATCGCCAAGCGGTAAGGCACCAGGTTTTGATCCTGGCATTCCCAGGTTCAAATCCTGGTATCCCAGCCAACAATGGCTAAGTAGCTCAGCTGGTTAGAGCACATCACTCATAATGATGGGGTCACAGGTTCAAATCCCGTCTTAGCCACCATTTCTTCTTTTAGAA
>NZ_PJBR01000116.1:0-13408 GCF_002863625.1 Pseudoalteromonas sp. MelDa3
TCAGTGTTTTTTGCTTTGTTTATTTTTAATAAAATCATATGGTTAAAATTATATGTGTGTAATGTATGTTAATGTTAGGCTACATTGAAATTGTTGAATACGTATGCATAAAGTTGTTAATAAAATAAATCTGGCGTTAATATTCATCCTGACAACAAAATTAGCTCGCCTTGTTTAACTATCACTTAAACATTGAACGCGGGTATCACAATATGGGTAACGGGAAAACATTATGTCTATGTTCAAACCAAGTATATTAACTTTAGCATTAACAGCTGCAGGCTTATCAAGCTTTGCTACACAGGCTGCTCAAGAAGATACAATAAAAAAAGATGATGTAGAAGTTATCGAAGTTAAAGGCTTTCGTGGCAGTGTTGTAGAATCAATCAACACAAAACGTTTTTCTACACAGGTTGTAGAATCTATTTCTGCAGAAGATATAGGTAAGCTGCCAGACTCTTCAATTGCTGAATCAATTGCACGTTTACCAGGCTTAACAGCTCAGCGCTTAGATGGCCGAGCAAGTCGTGTCTCTATCCGTGGTTTTGGCGAGAATGAAAGTGGTACTACGTTTAATGGTCGTGAACAAGTATCGATTGGTGATAACCGTGGTGTAGAGTTTGACCTTTACCCATCAGAAATAATGAGCGGTGTAACTGTTTATAAAACGCCAAATGCAAGTATAGATGCTGAAGGCATTGCCGGTGTTATTAATATGCAAACCGTGCGCCCTTTAAGTAAAGGCGAGCGTGTTGTGCAAGTAAATGGGCAGTATGAGCAAACCAGCTTTGGTAAATTAAATCCAGACGGTAATGATGACGGCTATCGAGGCACTATCTCATACATCGATCAGTTTGCTGACGATACAATTGGTGTTGCCTTTGCTTTAAATACAATGAGTTCACCAAATCAAGAAAAACGTTGGAACTCATGGGGCTACCCAGAATTCACCGAAAATGGTAACGATTATTCAATTCTAGGCGGCGCTAAACCATTTGTACGTTCATCAACCCTTGAGCGTGATTCGGCAATGCTAGTACTTGAAGCCGCCCCTACAGACAAATTAAACATGACGTTTGATGCGTTATATGTAGATTTTACAGATGAAAAAATTCTACGCGGTATTGAAGTTCCATTTGCATGGGGTCAAGGTAGTATTGATGCAAATAGTGTTGTAGTTGATGAAGCATCTGGCTTTATAACAAGTGCAGTAACACAAGGCCAACGTGTAGTAGTTCGAAACGATTATGAAGAACGCGAAGCGGAACTTACAGCTTTTGGTTTTAATACTAAATATGATATTGACGATTCGTGGTCAGTAGAGTTTGATGCAAGTTATTCACAAGTAGACCGTAAAATCTGGAGTGTTGAGAGCTACTCAGGTACAGGGCGTGGTGATGCTCGCGGTGTTGCAGATAACTTAGGTTATACATTTAATGGTGGAAATACCGGCGCAAGTTTTACTCATGACTTAGATTATAGCGATTATGGTTTAATACAGTTAGGTGGCCCGCTATCGTGGGGTGCAAGCTCTGCACTTAACGATAAATATGGTTTAACTGGTACTGAGTATGAAAACCAAGCGCAAGATGGTTTTATTAATGCACCGACCATTGAAGATGAGCTGTCAACATTAAAAATAGCGGCTTCAAAGGTATTAGAAAACGAGTACATAAGCTCTATTGAATTTGGTATGTCTTACAAAGAACGTGAGAAAACAAAAGATTCAGAAGGTTACTTTATGACGTTATCTAGCTTTTCGCTTGATAACCCAGGCATGCTTAATGTGCCAGAACAGTACCGTAACGGAAGTGTTGATTTAGGCTTTATAGGCATGGGCGATATGATTGCTTATGACGTAAATGGCTTAGTTAACGACGGTTATTACGACTTACTGGCAGAGAGCTTAACAAATACAAGTCATGCGACTAAATCGTGGACTGTAAAAGAAGAAATTACTTCTGCATTTGTTCAAGCTAATATTAATGCTGAAGTAAGCGGCCTTGCATTAACGGGTAACGTGGGCGTGCGTTATGTACAAACTGATCAATCATCACAAGGTAATGCATTTAGTACTGTTGATGGTGTGGTTGTTACATCACCTACAAACATAAGTCATGATTACTCGCACGTATTACCTAGCTTAAACTTGTCACTTGCGATTGATGAGCAACAAACGATACGTTTTGGTGCTGCTAAAACAATTTCTCGTGCACGCTTAGATGAAATGAATTCATCAGTTAATGCTTCATATAATCAAACACCTGATGAAAATGGCAACTATTGGTCTGTATCGGGTGGTAACCCAAATTTAGAACCTAAAGAAGCAACCGGCTACGATTTTACTTACGAGAATTACTTTAGCGATGAAGGTTACTTCTCTGCTGCGTTTTTCTATAAAGATTTAACTCAGTGGATTTTTGACGGCACGTATGCAATTGATATGTCAGGCGTAGCTGACCCTTCAACAGGTGAAGTTCCTGCAACAGCATCAGGTACAGGCAGCGGTAAAATAAATGGCGGCGGTGGCGATTTATATGGTTACGAGCTTTCACTAGCGTTACCATTTAAAATATTTCATCCATCTCTTGAAGGTTTTGGTTTAATTGCCAGCCATACTGGTATTGAGTCTGATATTGAAGATCAAAACGGTAACGATTACGAGCTACCAGGTCTTTCGGATAAAATTCAAAGCTTAACAGTTTACTACGAAATGCATGGTATGCAATTACGTACCAGTATGCGCAAACGCAGTGCCTTTAAAGGTGATGTATATGGTTTAGGTTTTAACACTGAACAAGTTGATATTTTAGGTGAAACTATTTGGGATGTTCAAGCAGGTTATGACTTCTCTGAGGCCGGTATTGAAAGCCTTGAAGGTTTATCTGTTCAGTTTCAAGTACAAAACTTAACTGAAGAACCGTTTACGTCACTTTCTGGCGATAATGCTCTACAAGTACGTGACTACCAAGATTACGGTCGTACTTACTTGTTAGGCTTTAGTTACAAGCTATAATAAAAGTTGTGTGTAGAAGCCCTTGTGATTTGTTTTACAAGGGCTTTTTTATAGCTAGTTTATCAAACACTGATTAATACCAATTCGCTTAATTAAGTTTATTGAGCGCTGTATTAAAGCGTGGGCAATAATATGAAACCAATAAAACATGTCGTAATTGCAGGCGGTGGTACCGCAGGGTGGATAACAGCAGCACTGCTTAATAAAGTGTTAGGTAAAGTAATTAATATCACACTAATAGAATCATCAGCTATTGGTACGGTAGGAGTGGGTGAAGCAACGATACCGCCCATTATTCAACTTAATAACGCGCTGGGTATAAACGAGCAAGATTTTATTAATGCCACTAATGCTTCAATAAAATTAGGTATAGAGTTCGAAAACTGGAAAACGCCAGGGCATAGCTACATGCATGCGTTTGGCTCGTTAGGTAAAGATTTTCCCTTTTGCGATTTTTATAACTTTTGGGTAAAAGGTCAAATTACGGGTTGCGAAGACGACTTATGGGATTTTTCACTCAATTACCAAGCGGCTAAACAGCATAAATTTGCACCCCTCAATACAATTCCTAATACCCAACTACCTGGGCTGAGTTACGCATATCATTTTGATGCGACGCTTTACGCTGAATACTTAAAAAAGTTGGCTATATCGCGCGGTGTTAAACACATAGATGCAAAAATAAGCCATGTTGAACAATGCGATACAGGCAATGTTAAAAGCCTAGCACTGGATAACGACAGTCAAATTAGTGGGGATTTATTTATAGATTGCACCGGGCTGCGTGCACTATTAATTGAACAAACACTAAATACAGGGTTTATTGATTGGTCTCATTACTTACCATGCGATAGTGCAGTAGCCGTACAAACAAAAAGTACTCATGAGCTTAAGCCCTATACGCGATCTATTGCACATAGTGCTGGTTGGCAATGGCAAATACCACTGCAAAATCGTATTGGTAATGGCCTTGTTTATTGCAGTAGATACTTGTCAGATGATGATGCTAAGCAGTTACTGCTAAAAAGCTTACCCGCTGAGCCAATTACAGAGCCCCGTATTATAAAATTCAAAACAGGTCGGCGTTTAAAGCAATGGCATAAAAATGTGGTGTCGGTTGGCCTCTCAAGTGGTTTTTTAGAGCCGCTAGAGTCAACCAGTATTCATTTAATTCAAACTGCGGTTACGCGTTTAATTAAGCTATTTCCACACAACGGTATTAGCGATGCGTTAGTAACGGAGTTTAATAAACAAAGCGTTATTGAATTAGAGCACATACGTGATTTTATTATTTTGCATTATAAACTCACCGAGCGAGAAGACTCACCGTTTTGGCGTCAATGCATGCAAATGGATATACCAAATTCCCTTACCCATAAACTGAATTTATTTAAACACACAGGCAAAGTAATACGTGAAGATGATGAACTATTCGCCGAAGTTGCTTGGCAGCAAGTCATGATAGGGCAAGGGCTTATCTCTGATGACTATAACAGTATTGTTGATTCACTAAGTGATGATCAACTGAGCGATTTATTCTCTACTTTAAAAACGTTGATCAGCTCAACTGTAACGCAGTTACCAACTCACCAGAATTTTTTAGCCAGCATTAAAAAGGTATAACAATGCGATTTTTAAACACACTTTTACTAGTAAGCGTATGTAGCTTACCAAGCTTTAGTTATGCACTTAATGTAGAGCCTGCCAATTGGTGGGTAGGCATGAATAAAAATAACATTACAGTTCTAGTGCATGAGCAAAATATAGCTAACGAAGAATTTAAATTAGATCAGTATAAAGGGGTTGAACTTAATAACGTAACACGCACTGACAACCCTAATTATGCTTTTCTACATTTAAATATTAGCGATAACGCTAAAGCGGGAACGCTTCAATTTAAGAGTAGCGATCCAGTACATAGCTTTGAATTTCCTTTACTTACCCGAGATAAACACAGCGCGCAACGTCAAGGTTTCACAAATGCAGATGCTTTATATTTAATTAACCCAGATCGCTTTGTAAATGGTGATGAAAAAAACGATACAGTTAGAGGTATGCTAGAGAGTGAAAATACAAGCTTTAAAGGCGGGCGACATGGAGGGGATATTCAAGGTGTTATTAACGCATTACCGTATTTAAATAATTTAGGTGTAACACAGCTTTGGCTTACTCCAGTGCTTGAAAACAACATGCCAGATTACTCTTATCATGGTTACGCGATTACAGACTTTTACAACGTTGATCCGCGAATGGGATCAAATAATTTATACAAAACGTTATCAATAAAGGCTAAAGAGCAGGGCATTGGGCTTGTTATGGATATGGTGCTTAATCACTTTGGTGCTGAGCACCCGTGGATGAAGGATAAACCAACTCAAGATTGGATTAACTTTAATGGGCAGTTTGAAAATGGTAAAAATGCCACAAGCCATGCGCGCCAAACAATTCAAGATCCACACGCAAGTAACTACGATAAACGCCAGTTTAGCGATGGTTGGTTTGTCGCTAGCATGCCCGATTTAAACCAGCGCCAACCATTATTAAATGAGTATTTAATTCAAAATGCAATTTGGTGGATTGAATACGCAGATTTAAGCGGTATTCGAGTTGATACTTACTCTTACTCAGACAAAGCATTTTTAAGTGATTGGACCAAGGCCATTATGGATGAATACCCACACTTTAATATTGTTGGCGAAGAGTGGACTTCAAACCCTGCAATAGCGTCGTATTGGCAGCGCGGTAAAGTAAATCAAGATGGGTATGTGTCAAGCTTACCCAGTGTGATGGACTTTTCGTTGCAAGAGGCGGTAATTCGAGCTTTAAATGAAGACGAGGGTTGGAGCACAGGCTGGGTTAAAGTATATCAGTCATTAGCTAACGATTTTTTATACCCAGACACCAATAACATTATGGTGTTTGCTGATAACCACGATATGAGCCGTGTATATACGGAGCTTGGGCAAGACTTAGCTAAAACTAAAATGGCGATGACTTTGTTTTTAACAACGCGCGGCATTGCTCAAATATATTATGGAACCGAAATATTATTGGATAATACGCCGAGTAAAGATCATGGTGATATACGCATTGATTTTCCAGGTGGGTTCAAAAATCAAAACGCTAATGCGTTTACTGGAGTCGGGTTAAGTAAAAATCAGCGCGATATGCACGAAACTATAAGCACGCTACTTAACTTTAGAAAGCAAAGCCCGGCGCTTGCAAAGGGTAAGCTCGTTCATTTCAGTCCGAACAATGGTGTTTATAGTTATGCTCGCGTTAGTGATACGCAAACAGTATTAGTTTTTATGAATAAAAACAAAGTAACACAAAAGCATAATCTTGATTACATGCAAGAAGTTATACCAAAAAATGCCAATGCGCAGGCATTATTCACACAACACACTTTTAAACTAACTAACAGTATTAACTTAGAGCCAATGACTGCTACGGTATTAGTGATTAATACGCCGTGAATGTTTAAGTGAATACGTATGCAGCAACTGTATGCTTGCTGCAGATATCTTTAGTATAAAGCTATAACACTACTGACAAAAAGACACACAATGAAAAAATCAGTTTATGTACCTGCATTACTGTGCAGCGCACTTATAACAAGTGCGTGCTCAGACAATAATGAAACCGAACAACAGCAAGCGCCTAAACAGGCGCAAAATGAGTTAACAAAGCCTGTTGTATACCAAGTATTTACACGCTTATTTGGTAACACACAGACCGCGAATGTGCCCTGGGGTACAAAAGAGCAAAATGGCGTAGGTAAATTTGCCGACTTTAACGATGCTGCACTTAAAGGTATTAAAGAATTGGGTACGACCCATGTTTGGTATACCGGTGTTTTACATCATGCGCTAGTGGGCGATTATACCGAGTATGGGATTACGCAAGACGACCCTGATGTAGTTAAAGGCCGTGCAGGTTCACCTTATGCAATAAAAGATTACTACGACGTAAACCCAGATTTAGCTATAAATGTGACCAATAGAATGGGTGAGTTTAGTGATCTGATTGAGCGTACTCATGAGCATGGCATGAAAGTGGTTATAGATATTGTACCTAACCATGTGGCTCGTAATTATAAATCAGTAGCAAAACCCAAAGGAATAAAAGACTTTGGTGAACAAGACGACACCAGCAAAGAGTACGATAAAAATAATAACTTTTATTATGTCCCGGGTCAGTCTTTTCAGGTTCCAACATCACAAAGCTATACAGTTTTAGGGGGTAATACTCACCCTTTAGCTGACGGTTTTTTTGATGAAACGCCAGCAAAATGGACGGGTAATGGTGCGCGTGCACCCAAGCCAGATATTAACGATTGGTACGAAACCGTAAGAGTGAATTATGGCGTTAAGCCTGATGGTAGCTATGACTTTCCTGTATTACCTAAAGAGTTAGAAAACCAAGATTATCGCGCTCATTATGCGTTTTGGCAAAATAAAGAGCTTCCTAATAGTTGGTATAAATTTAGAGACATCACTTTGTACTGGCTTGATAAAGGCGTAGATGGCTTTAGGTACGATATGGCCGAAATGGTGCCGGTTGAATTTTGGAGCTTTTTAAATTCATCAATAAAAATGCAAAAGCCCGATGCGTTTTTATTGGCTGAAGTTTACAACCCACAAATGTACAGAGCGTATATTCAGCAAGGAAAAATGGATTACTTGTATGACAAAGTCGGCTTTTACGACACATTAAAAGCCATTATGCAGGGTAAGCAAGCTGCTAATACTATTTTTGCAGCCCAAAGCCAAGTGGCTGATATTGAAGCGCACATGCTGCACTTTTTAGAAAATCACGACGAACAACGCATTGCGAGCACTGATTTTGCAGGTGATGCACGCTGGGGTAAACCAGCAATGGTCGTTTCTAACTTAATGAGTCGCGCACCTACTTTATTATATTTTGCCCAAGATGTGGGTGAGGACGGATCTGAAAACGCAGGTTTTGGCACATCTACTCGCACCAGTATTTTTGACTATATTGGTGTACCAGCGCATCAAGCATGGATGAACAACGGCAAATTCGACGGCGCTAACTTATCGAGCGAGCAAGCATCACTTCGTGATTATTATAAATCAATAATGGCTCTCAATAGTTTGCCCGCTGTTGTAGGTGGAACCATGTCAGAGCTTTCACTTAGCAATAGCGAACGCGTTGTTGGTTTTGTACGCTCGCTGGGACAGCAATCTGTTTATGTTTTTAGTAATTTTAGTGAGGAGCCACAAACGGTATTAATTAATTTAACACCAGAGCAAGCAAATACCTTTGAGCGAAATAAACCGCTACACGACTTACTTGAACAAAACACGGTAAAGATCATCACTGACAAAGAAGTTACAAAGCTTATGCTTTCGCTAGATGCATTTAGTAGCGCAGTTTTAACTAATAAGGCTAATCATGAATAATCAAAATAATAATTATGACAGCAACAAACCAAATCTAAGTTTTTGGCAAATATGGAATATGTGCTTTGGCTTTTTAGGTATTCAATTTGGTTTTGCACTACAAAACGGCAATGTGAGCCGTATTTTTCAAACCCTAGGCGCACAAGTGGATGATATTCCTATTTTATGGGTTGCAGCACCGCTAACGGGCTTAATAGTGCAACCAATAATTGGTTATTGGAGTGATAAAACATGGGGGCGTTTTGGTCGTCGTCGTCCATTCTTTTTCATAGGGGCGGTACTTACTACTATCTCACTCTTTATCATGCCGCATTCACCAACCCTTTGGATTGCTGCAGGTATGTTATGGATTATGGATGCCTCAATCAATGTCACTATGGAACCTTTTAGAGCACTTGTAGGCGATAACCTGCCAGAAAAACAACGCGCTACAGGTTACGGGTTACAAAGCTTTTTTATTGGTATTGGTGCGGTATTAGCCTCAGCGCTACCATGGATGATGACCAATTGGTTTGATGTAAGTAATACCGCTGCGCTAGGGCAAATTCCTGAATCTGTTAAATATTCATTTTATTGGGGTGGAGTCGTATTGCTAGTCGCAGTTCTTTGGACAGTTATGCGAACCAAAGAATATAGCCCTGAGCAATTAGCTGCTTTTGAAAAGCAAAGCGCTCAACCTACTACAAGCAAACTGGTTGATATTAACTTTAATAAAGGCGCCATTATTTTTGTAGTGTTGGGTTTAGCAACCCTTGCATTAGTAATGGGCTTATCGCTTGAAAAAGAATTATACCTATTAGCTGGTGGTTTATTAGCGTTTGGTATTGTGCAGTGGATTGCAGCAGCGCTTAAAAGTACTAACAAAATACAAGGCGGTTTTTACCAAGTAGTACAAGATGTATTTACCATGCCAGAGGCAATGAAGCAGCTTGCTTGGGTGCAGTTTTTTAGCTGGTTTACGTTGTTTGCTATGTGGATATACACCACAGCCGCAGTAACAAGCTTTCATTACGGCAGCAGTGATGCAACAAGTAAAGCCTTTAACGATGGGGCTGATTGGGTCGGTATTTTATTTGCAGCTTACAATGGCTTTGCGGCTATTGCCGCTATGTGTATTCCATTCTTAGTTAAAAAGATGGGCTTAAAAGGCGCACATTGCTTTAACTTACTACTAGGTGCATTGGGCCTTGCGAGCTTTATGTTTATAACAGACCCAAAAATGCTTCTTATTCCAATGATAGGCGTTGGTTTTGCATGGGCTTCTATTTTATCGCTTCCTTATGCAATGTTAAGTAATGCACTACCGAGTAATAAAATGGGCGTGTATATGGGTATTTTTAACTTCTTTATTGTTATACCGCAATTGCTTGCCGCTAGTATTTTAGGGCTTATTTTACGCCACGTATTTTCTAACCAGCCTATTTACGCATTATTAATTGGTGCTGCATCATTCGTTGTTGCTGCGATTGCTGTAATGCGCGTTAAAAATTCAAACTAAGGGTCACACAATGAAAAAATATAACCTTATTACCACCGCTCTTTTAACTTTGGGTTTAACAGCCTGTGGTGCACAAAATACGAATAACGAAAATATTGACGCTACAGTTTCAGCAGCTCCTGGCGCACCAGGTGCTG
Organism: Pseudoalteromonas sp. MelDa3; assembly: GCF_002863625.1. Classification (NCBI taxonomy): domain Bacteria; kingdom Pseudomonadati; phylum Pseudomonadota; class Gammaproteobacteria; order Alteromonadales; family Pseudoalteromonadaceae; genus Pseudoalteromonas; species Pseudoalteromonas sp. MelDa3. Next base: position 10,078 of record NZ_PJBR01000116.1, read on the forward strand.
AACCATATTGGGCTTACGCGGGTAAAACCGGAATTGGTACTTCTTTTGAGCAATACCAAAACGGCCAATATAATAACAACGCTGCGACAGGTGAAGTATCAAAAGTATGGTTTTCAATTGCCAAAGGTATGATCACCGAAACTATGTTTGGACTCATTCACCAAGCTCAAATTAAAGATATGCAGTTTGTAGTAACCGGTAAAGATTTTACAGTCACTGAAGCTGACGACTTAGACGTTACAATTGATTACTTACATAAAGACGATAAAGGCAGACCACTATCGCTTGCTTACAAAGTAACAAGTACAGATAAGAAAGGGCGTTTTACCCTCGAAAAACACATATTCACCGACCCTGACGGACAAACATTGTTTGTACGCAGTATTTTTAATACATCACTTAAAGGCGTGAAAGCGTATGTTGCTGTTAATCCTTATATAAACAACAACGGCTTAGGTGATTTTGCAAAAACCACTGAGCAAGGCTTAGTAGCATGGGAAGATGATAATTTTTTAACGTTGCAATCATCTACGCCATTCAAAATGCAAAGTGTAGGCTTTACAGGTGTGAGCGATGGCATCACCTCACTTAAAAAACAACACACACTAAGCAAAAAATATTCAAACACCGGCGATAAGGCCGGTAATGTCACTCTGCTGGCAGAGCTTGGTAATATCGATAGTAATACCACATTTGATTTAGCACTAAGCTTTGGTAAAACGCAGCAGCAAAGCCAGCAACAAGGTGCACAGAGCTTATCTAAAGGTTATCAAAATGTGCTTGATGCCTACAACGGTAAAGGTGAAGCGCTAGGTTGGGAAGATTATTTACAAAGCCTTGAACCATTAAATACAATGGTTAAGCAAACAGCCGATGACGGTAAATTGCTTTACACCAGTGCAATGGTACTAAAAGCGCAAGAAGACAAAACTAATGCGGGTGCGCTCATTGCCTCACTTTCTAATCCTTGGGGTGAAACTGTTTCAGCCAAAGAGGGTTCGACTGGTTACAAAGCAGTATGGGTTCGTGATTTTTATCAAGTAGCTATGGCATTTATGGCCTTAGGCGATACAGCGACTGCAAAAACGGCCTTCGAATACCTTGAAAAAGTACAAGTTACTAGCAAAACCCCGGGTAACAATGGTGATACAGGATGGTTTTTACAAAAAACACATGTTGATGGTGAACTTGAATGGGTAGGGGTACAGCTAGATCAAACGGCTATGCCAATTATGCTTGCGTGGAAGTTACATCAAGCAAACGTACTAAGTGATGACGAACTTAAAGATTGGTACGCACGCATGCTAAAACCGGCAGCTGACTTTTTAGTTGATGGCGGAAGAGCTAAAATTTTATGGAACGACATGCAAATCACTCCACCTGCTACACAGCAAGAGCGCTGGGAAGAGCAAAGTGGTTATTCTCCCTCTACAACGGCTGCCGTTGTTGCTGGCCTTATAACAGCCAGTGACATAGCAACACTCAGTGGTGATACTCAAAATGCAGATCGTTATTTAGCAACGGCTAAAAAGTACAACAGTGATATAGAATCGCAAATGTTTACCACCGAAGGTAATTTAAAAGGTGATAGCACCGATGGCGAGTATTTTATTCGTATAGGTCAAGACACCGACGCTAACTCTAATACTAAAATTAACGCCAACAATGGCCGTGAAGGTTTTAACAAAAAGCAGATTTTAGACGGTGGTTTTTTAGAATTAGTCCGCTATGGAGTAAGAAGTGCCAACGATTCAAGTATAGTTAAAACCCTGCCTGAGTATGACGACGAAACGCTTGAAGATAACTTACAAGTTAAATACAGCTTTAACTTTACCGATGGTAGCGGCACATTTGCAGGCTATCGCCGTTATGGCAACGACGGTTACGGCGAAGATGAAACCACAGGTACTAATTACGCCGAAAGCGGGATCAACACGCCAGGCCAACGTGGTCGTGTCTGGCCATTTTTTACAGGCGAACGCGGACACTATGAAATAGCGGCCGCAAACGCAAATAATACGCTAGATGATGCAAAACAAGCGGACATTAAAAATAGTTACGTAAAAGGCTTAGAGCAGTTTGCTAATAGCGGCATGATGCTACCTGAGCAAGTATGGGATGGCGTTGGCGTAAATAAAGCAGGTTATGCGTTAGGCGAGGGCACAAACTCAGCAACACCTCTAGCTTGGACACATGCAGAATACATTAAGCTTGTACGCTCACTCAGTGATAAACAAGTTTGGGACTATTATCCGGTGGTTGCCGAATCGCTTAAAGACTAATATAAAACATGCTGTAGTTATTAAAAAAGGCTTCTAAATAAATTTAGAAGCCTTTTTGTTATGTTGAAGTCTTATTAGGATATTTAATTTTTAACTGCTACTTTTTCGAGAAATTAATACAGGTGGGAGTAAGGTACTTTGCACTTCTTCACCACGTATCAGCTTTAATAAGTTCTCTACGAGCATTTGCCCTGCAACAGTGGTGTTTTGCTCTATCGTCGTCAGCGGTGGGTTTACATAACTAGCAATGGCTATGTTATCAAAGCCGACTACCGCAACATCTTTTGGCACGTTAATATTTGCTTCTTTAAGTGCACGTATAGCCCCAATAGCAATTAAGTCGCTTGCAGCAAATAAGGCGTTAAATTTAATATTATTAGCGATAAGCGAACGAGTGGCGTGATACCCAGATTCTTCGGTAGATATAGCATTAGCCATTTTTCGCTCGTTTATTTTAACGTTGTTAGCCAGTAGCTCATCTTTAAAGCCCTGAAAGCGACTAAAGAATTCAGGGCTATGATCAGATGCATCCCCAATAAAAGCGCAATCAGTTCTACTGTGAGCAATAAAGTGCTCAGCGGCGAGCTTACCGCCACCGTAGTTATCACAACAAACAGTTAAATCTGGGCGATTATCAACCGTTGCCCCCCAACAAACAAACTTAGTGTTTTGTTCAAGTAAGGTGTTAAATTTTGGTTGGTAATCAATGTAATCGCCATAACCGAGTAAAATAATACCATCGGCTCTGTGGCTATCTTCATAGTCTGCTTGCCAATCAGCACTGGCCGATTGAAATGATACTAATAAATCGTAACCTTCTTTAGCGCAAGCACGGGTAATGCTGCCAAGCATGGCTAAAAAGAAAGGATTAATTTGTGATTCATCAGAAGTAGGGTCTTCGAAAAGAAGTAATGCAAGTGTGCTGCTTTGTTGTGTACGCAAGTTGCTGGCATTTTTATCAACTTTATAATTAAGCTTTTTAGCTATATCGAAAACACGCTTACGTGTTTCTTCATTAACAAGATGGCTGTTACGTAAAGCGCGAGATA
>NZ_PJBR01000117.1:0-13049 GCF_002863625.1 Pseudoalteromonas sp. MelDa3
TATTGGGGCGTTAGCTACCCATTAATGAACATGGACGTAATATGAAAGTTTTATTTCTCTTATCTATTATTTTCTTTTCTACATACAGCGATGCTGTTGTGAAGAGGCATGATGTTCCTCCTGAAAATTATGTTCTTGATAAAATGCCTGAATATTTAATTGATATGCCCCATGAAGGTCATGGTGTATTAATAAATTCACAATGGGTTTTGACCGTAGCACACACTATTTTTTATGATTATGTTGGTAAAGATCTAGTAGTTGGTTCAAAAGCATATGAAATTGAAAGCGTTCATATACACCCTGACTACAGTGCACCTAATAAAGGTTTACTTAGAGGCGATTTAGCGCCTTTAATGAGATTTTTCAAATCTAGAAGTGATATAGCGTTAATCAAATTAACTTCAACTGTTAGCGGTGTAGAACCAATCAATATATATTCTGGTAAAAGTGAAAAAGACAAAACAATTACTGTTTATGGTAGGGGAGCTACTGGGAACGGATTAATTGGCGAAGACCCTGGTACTAAATCACTTCGTGTGATGAACCGGTTTCAAAATAATATTGAAAGCGCGGAAGGTAACTGGTTAGCATTTAAATTTAACGAACCAGAAAACGCATTACCACTTGAAGGTATGCATGGTTCAGGAGATAGCGGAGGTGCTTCTGTTATCTTTCAAGAAGGTATTCCTTTTCTTGTAGGTCTATCAAGTTGGCAATTGGGGCATGGCGATATATCTACTTTTAAAGGTGGTTTGTATGGTACTACTGCTTATCAAATTAGGGTGTCAAATTACCATGACTGGATATTAGGTGTATTGGGTAGCTAACAAGCTGTTAAACAAGGACAAAAAACAGTTGGTTTTTGCTCCTTCGTCGCTTATTTTAACCAACTATTTTATTGCCTGTTAACAGGGCGTTAGGCTACTTTCATATACGGAGTTCAAATGTCAGAGTATTTCGCCAAAATCAATTGGGTTAGAGATAGCACTGAAAGTTATGTTGATAACAAATATAGCCGAGGTCATGAATGGATTTTTGATGGTGGTGTAACCGTTCAAGCCTCTTCTTCACCTCACGTAGTTCCTTTACCTTATTCCGTTGAAGCAAATGTAGACCCAGAAGAAGCATTTGTTGCGTCTCTTTCTAGTTGTCACATGTTGTTCTTCTTATCAATTGCAGCAAAAAGAAGATATGTCGTAGATTCATATGTAGATGATGCTGTAGGTATTATGGAGAAAGATAGCGATGGTAAAATTTCAATGACCAAAGTTACACTTAGACCACATGTTCAGTTTTCGGGTGATAAAAAACCAACGATGGAGCAACTTGAAAAAATGCACCATCAATCACATGATCAATGTTTTATTGCTAACTCAGTAAAAACTGAAATTGTTACGGAAATCGTAGCCTAACAAGCTGTTAAACAAGGACAAAAAACAGTTGGTTTTTGCTCCTTCGTCGCTTATTTTAACCAAAAGTGGCAAACCAGACACCCATCCTAAATTTTGCACTTTTCGAAGTTAGAGGCTAGCCTTTGTGTAGTGTAAAAAGTAAGCAGGTGCCACATGGCAATAGCAAGAAAGCGTCAAATAAGTCTGGTTGATACAAAATATTACCATTGTATTTCGCGTTGCGTACGTCGTGCATTTTTATGTGGCGAAGACCGTTTTACAGGTCAATCTTACGAGCATCGTAGAGGTTGGGTTGAAGATAAGTTACTTATGCTCGCAAAAATATTTTGTATTGATGTATGTGCTTATGCCGTAATGAGTAACCATACCCATTTAGTACTGTATGTAGATGATAAGAAAGCAAATAGGCTGAATGACAAAGCGATTGTTATTCGCTGGCATAAACTCTGTAAAGGCACCGTACTTACGCAAAAATATGCACAAGGTGAAAAGCTAAGTAAAGTTGAACTCATCTTTTTCAACCAAACGGTTAAACAATACCGCGAACGCCTAGCAAGTATCAGCTGGTTTATGCGGCTCTTAAATGAAGACATTGCGCGCAGAGCAAATAAAGAAGATAACTGCACTGGTAGGTTCTGGGAGGGTAGATTCAAATCGCAGGCATTACTAGATGAAGCAGCACTTGCAGCGTGTATGGCCTATGTCGATTTAAATCCCATTAGAGCTAAAATGACTAACACACCGGAGGAGTCAAAGCATACCAGTGTACAAAAGCGTTTAACATGCGCAGCAGAAGGTAAACAACCAAAACAGTTACTACGTTTTGCTGGTATGCCTCGTCAGATTATGCCCAAAGGGCTGCCGTTTGAGCTTAAATCGTACCTTGAACTTGTTGAGCTAACAGGGCGAATAATACGAGAGGATAAGCGTGGGCATATTGATAACATGAACCTACCTTTGTTAGAAAGGCTTAATATCTGCCCAGAGAACTGGTTAAAACTGACTACGCAATTTACGCGCGTATTTCATGGTGCAGTAGGCAGGCCTACTTCACAAGCAAGTTACTGTGAAAACTTAAAGCGGAAACGGCGATCAAATATTAGCAACTGCGAAAAGCTACTCGCATAATACTTAAGCTACTCAGTAAAACCATTTAGTAAACATTAAAACTGCAATTATGTAGTTATTATCATGCGTGTAATTCAGGTTTTAGAGTGCTAATGACTTATTTGTTAGATGAAATGAAAGTGACCCAGCAATCAAAGGTAAATTTTGAACCTGATTGGTAAATTTAGTGGTACAGTTTTGTTTGTTTGATTAAGGTGGCTGTCTGGTTTGGTCGCTGTTTGCATAGACAGTTGTTTGTGTTTTGTCTAATAACATTATTAAAAGTCGTTTTGGTGCATTTTAACAACGGTAATTTATAGCATACGTAATTACTTGTTTACATTGAAGTTGTTTGGTGGAATTATTGAGCTATGTAATATACGCCGTTTTGGTGTGTTATAAACCCCCAAAGTGGTGTTCAATAAGCTGTTATATTTCAAAATGAAGCATCTACCAATACTCATAGTTTGTTTATCGTTATTTATGTTTGCGGTTTACGAGAAGAAAATTACTAACCCTTCATCGACTACTATTGAAGTTGAATATCAGGAGGAATATGCGAAAAAGTGGTAAAAAGGCCATCTAGATGAAACTGATATCTCTGAATTAAAAGCATTAGAAAACCGTTACATTAATTCTGAAGGAAGAAATAGTAAATTTAAGACTGCACTCGGGTATAAGTTGCTCTTAGCGTTGCTAATAGCCTTTTGGTCTTTTATTTGTTGTCGGTGGGTTGTTAGCAACGTAACAATACTAAAAGTCACTTTATTAGGTGTATTTGTTTTACTTACATTTATTCCTTTTACCGGCGTAATTTCATCAACGTTTTATGCTATCTTCTGTGCTACTGGTAGTGTTTTAGCATTGAAATATAACAAGAAATTAAACAAGGACAAATAACAGTTGGCTTTTGCTCCTTCGTCGCTTATTTTAGCCAACCATTATTTGCCTGTTAATTAGGCGTTAGGTACACAAGTTTAGTCATGAGATTAATTTTACTATTAAGTATTTTTCTAGTTGTAGGTTGTTCGATTGGCAACAGACCTTGGGCTGATTACCAAAATGACAAAGTTGGTCATAAAGCACCATTTTTAGATCCTACTCGCTATGGTGATACTGGAGATTTAATAAGAGCAGATTACTTAATTTCTGGGGATGGCTTTACTCACACATCCAAGAATAAAGATGGCTATATTATACAGCACTGGTTTATTAGCGAAGTATTGTCTACGGCACCTAATAAAGATTGGGTAGGCAAATGTAAAGTGTTTTATGTCGTTGATCCTCAAACCAATATAATTGTAAGTTGGGATTACGATAAAGGTGCCAATCCTGAAAGTTGTAGGGTTTGGCTTTAAAGTGTACCTAACATGGCAATCAAGCAGGAAAATTTACAGTTGGCTGTTTTCACTGCGTTCAACATTTTAGCCAACTACAAATTTCCCCTTATTGGGGCGTTAGGTATACAAGGAAGTTAAGTGCCAATTTATATCAAAGTTGAACAATCCAATGAAAAGCTAGCTCACTTAGCAAAAGATCATTGGGAGCTGCCTGTTCAGATCCAAGAGCTTGAAAGTTGGTTGTTAGAAAACCCTCTAAATTTAACTCCTTCAAATTATATTGCCGACGTTGGCTTTTCTATTCGAGAAAATGCTTGTGGCGGTGGTGCAATATTATCTCCTAAAGCTATGAGTATTATGGGGAGTCTCGGTATTAAATTGTACTTATCTGAGTACGGAGAGTAATGTATACCTAACAAAAAATTAAACAAGGAAAAAAACAGCTGGCTTTTTGTTCACTACGTTCACTTATTTTAGCCAACCATTTTTTGCCTGTTAATCTACAGGCTCGTTATGTGTTTTTCAAACTATGAGTAAATTTAAAGTTTTATTAATCCCTGTAGCTACTTTACTAGGAGCGCTATTAGGTTATTTTCTAGCACCGCCACAACCACTTTATCCCTTTGCAGGTGAAAAGCATGAACTTGAACTCATTTACTATATCGAGCTTCATATAATCATTTATTTAGGTTTCTTTTCAGCATGCATTACATTTTTATCTTCTAAGCTCCTCAATACTTCCATAAGTTTAGCCATCGGTTCATTAATTTCAGTTGGTTTATTTATTGGCGCAATAGGTGATTTAAGGAGCGGAGCTATACCTTATTACAGTTTTCGCGAAATAGTTGTATATGTTGTTGGTTGTATTTCTTGGTATGGAATAGTTTATTTGTTCAGTAGCTTTTCCAATAAAAACAAAGTGGTATAAACACATAACAAGCCAACTAAGCAGGACTATAGCTAGGGAAAGTATGCAGAAAATTTTAGTTTTAGCGGTTTTTTTAGTTTCTGGTTTTGTGAAAGCAGAATCTGATCTTTGTGAGTCAACCCAATACCCAGTTAAATGGGAATCTGAATTAGTGCATCCCGAATCTTATGAGCTTCCAGCCATTTTCTACAAAACTAATTATTCAAAGGTAATTTTACCTGTATCAAAAGCGATAGACTTTGTTAAAAATAATATGGCAAACCATAAGGCATATTTAAAAGACGCTAAAGCTTACATACTTGAAAGCTTATCTAAATTGCCAAAAAACAAACTTATAGACCACTCAAACCTCTTAATTGCAACAGATGGCTTGCAAGGACGAGAGTTGAGTAAAGCCATTCATGTTATGGCTGGATATCAAGGGCTATTCGATGGATTACTATTAAAAAATGAGGCGTCAGTTAGTATTAATGGTAATTGGGTAAATTCATCAAGCGTTACTTACATGGTAGGCAATGATCCTGCTCCCTTGGATGACTTGAGTTTTGTTCATAAGTTAATTGTTTCTAATTCAAACCAAGTAGTGTTTGAAAAATGCTGGTTAGATAGAAAATAGCCATATAACAAAACGCCTTGAGGTGGGCGACTAGTAAAATTTAGCTATTAATTGTGGGAAGCTGAAAATAGTAAGTAAGATTTTAAAAACTTTATAACATGGAACGTATATGAATTTATTTGAAGGCAAAACTGTAATTGAGTTTGAAATATCAGAAACAGGCCACCAAATTGTTGAAGCTAAAATTAACGGTAAATTGTTACGTTTTATTTTAGATACTGGCGCTGGAACATCTGTTTTAGACCGGGCATGCCTAAGTGAGCTTAGCATTGAAGAAACACTCAATATTGAGAATGCAGCAGGCTTGGGCACTTCTGATCACGCAATGGGGGATGTAGAGGTTCATTCAATAGAGTTTGGAAATGCCTTGCTTGAAAGTCCAGGCTTTGTGTCACTTAATCTTGACCATGTTCAGGTAGCGAGTGGTGAAAAGGGAGTACATGGCTTGTTAGGCTCTCCCTTTTTTACTCAATACCAAGCAGTTATCGATTTTTCAAAAAATAGGTTAGAGCTTTTTAATAAAAAAAATTAAATAACTAACCTAAACTTTGTTCTTTAGTCGGTTTTAACTAGCACATCATGCCATGTTTATGGGTTTAACCATGGCATGGTGCGACAGCTGTTATTGTTTACAATTTGTATTTCAAAGCTACTTTCTAGTTCTTTTCTAACAACTCTTTTCTTATAATTTCAGCCCCAGCGCTCAAGGCATTTAACTTGCCGTTAGCTATATGGTGAGGTAGCGGAGCCATGCCGCAGTTTGTACACGGGTAAAGTTTGTCGGCATCTACAAATTGCAGTGCTTTACGTAGCGTATTAGCTACTTCTTCTGGCGTTTCGATTCTGTGATTTGCTACATCAATTGCGCCTACCATTACTTTTTTACCGCGAATAAGTTCTAGTAAATCCATTGGTACATGCGAGTTATGGCACTCTAGTGAGATAATATCGATATTAGATTGCTGAAGCTTAGGGAATGCTTCTTCGTACTGTCGCCATTCGCTTCCTAGTGTTTTTTTCCAATCTGTATTTGCTTTAATGCCGTAGCCATAGCAAATATGCACTGCGGTTTCGCATTTAAGACCTTCAATTGCGCGCTCTAAACAGGCAATTCCCCAGTCGTTCACTTCATCAAAAAATACGTTAAACGCGGGCTCATCAAATTGGATGATATCAACGCCTGCAGCTTCTAACTCTTTTGCTTCTTGATTGAGAATTATGGCAAATTCCCACGCTAGTTTTTCGCGGCTTTTATAATGATCGTCGTAAAGCGTGTCAATCATTGTCATCGGGCCTGGCAATGCCCATTTAATAGGTTGTTTGGTTTGCTTGCGTAAAAACTTAGCGTCTTCAACAAACACAGACTTTTGACGGCTAACAGGGCCCACAACTGTAGGTACACTTGCGTCGTATCGGTCACGAATTTTTACTGTTTTGCGCTTTTCAAAATCAACGCCATTTAGGTGCTCTATGAATGTAGTTACAAAATGCTGCCTTGTTTGCTCGCCATCGCTAACAATATCAATGCCTGCTTGTTGCTGGTCGAATAATGACAAGCGTAGGGCGTCGTGTTTGCCCTGGGTTAATTCATAACCTTGTAATTTCCAAGGTGACCAAAGTGTTTCTGGCTCTGCAAGCCATAAAGGCTTAGGTAAACTGCCAGCGGTAGATGTAGGTAGTAATTTTTTCATAATAAATAATGCCGTATATTTTAGTTAATTATTAAACGTATAGTTAAGCGCGTTATTACTGGTTGTTACTATTAGTTGTTATGACAGATAGCTAGTAGAGAATTGCTCAAGAACTGTTTGGTACGGCTTGATAAAATGCTCTTGTGCAAACTTGCCTTGCTCATTTGCTAACTTGCCGCGCTCTTCTCGGTCATACACAATTTGCGTTAGTGAGTGATCCAAGTTTTTTAAGTTTGGTTTATATGATTTACCCGCTGTTGCGTTTGCATTATAAATCTCTGGTCTGTAGATTTTTTGAAACGTTTCCATTGTACTAATGGTGCTTATAAGCTCAAGATTGCTGTAATCATTAAGTAAATCACCAAAGAAGAACAATGCTAAAGGCGCGGCGCTATTTTGTGGCATAAAATAACGTACCTGTAAGCCCATTTTTTTGAAGTATTGCTCTGTTAAAGATGATTCATTTGGTTCGTATTCTACGCCAAGTACCGGGTGTTGGTTTTCGGTGCGGTTGTAGGTTTTGTTATCTGACACACTTAGGCATATAACCGGCGGTTTTTTAAAGTGTTGTTTGTATGTATCCGAATTTACGAATGACTGAAATAGCTTGCCATGTAAAACCCCAAAGTCATCTGGAATGCTAAATTGAGACTTACCTTTATTATGCTCTTGTAGAAGTACGCTAAAATCGTAGTCGCGCACATACGATGAAAAGTTGTTTCCTACAATACCTTCAATGCGTTTATTTGTTTTATGATCAACAATATTTGTTTTTAATATTTCGATTGATGGGAAGCTTTCGCCGCCGTCTTCAATACCTATCTCAACAGAGATAATTTCAAGCTCAACAGCATAACGCTCACCTTTGGTGTTATCCCAATGGGCTAGGGCATTAAAACGGTTGTTAATCATGTTTAAGGCGTTACGTAAGTTTGCTTTGCGGTATTCACCTCTGGCTAAATTAGCAAAGTTGGTTGTGATACGCGTGTTAGTTGATGGATGATAATTTTCGTCGAGTGAAACGCTCTTAATATTAAATGTAAAATCTTTTTTCATCGTGTTTATATCCAATTTTATAATTTAAACCTGATTGATGCTCTGCGCTCTATTAGCCTTGCAACTTACTTAGCTGGCTTAGCTGGTTTAGGTATTCAGCGGCTTTAAGTTGTTAAATAGTGTTTAGCGCTAAGGAATGAGTAATTTATACGTTGATTGGTATATGAAGAAAAACGGTTTAATTTCACATAAAACATGAGTCATATTCATTACACATTATTGTTAGATGCGATTACGTAGTAATTGGCGAAAAAAAGGCATAAATCGATAAAAATAAAGGATGGATGTTTAGCCGTTTAGACTTCCTTGTCGTTGATGTGTACTTTATTCATGTTGAACATGAGGAATATTCAAATAGTTTTTTTTGTAGCTATATCAGTATATTAGTTAAGTTTTTAGTATGTTGCGTCGCTGTTTATAATAAATGTCGTCACGGGTAAGTTCCATCTAGCTATATAAGTAGATACCTTAGCTAATCTAATCTCAAAAGATAAACCGACTTTTCTGAGTACGTATATAAATGCCTGTAAATTAATAAAAGGCTATAAATCATATTAATGGCAATGCCAGTGCGTTAACTAAGTTATACTCGTTTTTCATCACCTCACCTATTGAGTATTCGTGGATATCAAAGGCACTTGTATTGCATCAACTATTGATGAGCATGGCCCAGTTTATGTATATCAAACAAAAAAGAATCTTATTCTCAGCTTTGACGGAAAAATTTATCAAAGCTGTATTAAATTAAATAATATTAACGGGTTAAGCTTAGCTTATACGCAAGCTATGATGGCTGCGCTTTTTTTTATACCGCACTTAAAAACCGCGATGATAATGGGACTTGGGGCGGGCTCTATCGCAAAAAGTCTTTATCATGCGTTTCCTGCACTGACTATACATACCGTTGAATACCGTAAAGCCGTTGCTGATATGGCTATAAAATATTTTGAAGTCCCTGTATCAGAACGTTTGTTTATTCATATTGATGATGCGGCAAACTACATGAAAAACACGCAGATAAAAACGGACGTTATTTTTTCTGATTTATATAGCTCAGAAGGGATGGAATCAGATCAGGTGCAATCATCCTACTTACGCGATTGTAAAAATGCGCTCACTTTTGATGGTGTTTTAGTACTTAATATTTGCCATACCAAAGTTGGGCAGAGGGAAGCGTTCGATCAACTACTTGAGAAAGAATTTGCAGGAAAGATTCTTAGTTTTATTATTGAAGGCGGGAATAAAATTGTTTTTGCTTTTAACAATAAAATGCCTGTACTTAGTGAGGATGAATTACTTGCTAAGGCTCACACGTTACAAAAATTAATAAACGTACCAATGACGCGCTATGCCGAGCTTTTATTTAATCAAAAATGGTTAGTTTGATGTACTGTTAAATGGCGCGTTTAAATCCATCCGTCTATCTGTTGTTCATTTAAACTTGGTTAAACTAACCTTACTCTGAATAAAAATAATAAAGTACGTACCCGTACGGAAACACTCATACATGGATTACTGTAAAAATATAATCGCTAAATTTATAAGCGCGATGCAAAAGCGGCCTGGATTATTGGCTGTATTGGCGTTTTTGTCGGGCGTTGCCAGCTTTGCACTTGTAGATAGAAAAGAGTCTTTTTCGCAAATTATTGCGATATTTTTGCTTATTAGTTGGTTGTGGCTAATTATTGATAATTGGTTACGTGACAAAGTAGAAGAAAAGTTTGGTGTGGCTGTATCTCCTAATGTAATGCGTTTTGCTCTGCAAATGGTGCAACAAGAAAGCTTATTTTTTGCTTTGCCGTTTTTTTTAGCGGTTACACAGTGGGATCATCCTCAAGCAATTTTTACCTCCCTCATTGTTTTTTGTGCGGTTATATCGGTTATAGACCCCTTTTATTACAAAAAACTTGCTAGAAACCGTACGTTATTTAGTGTGTTTCATAACTTTGCTTTATTCGTTGTTTTGCTTGTTACTTTACCTATTTTGTTAAACCTTACAACGAGCCAAAGTTTAGCCGCAGCTCTTGTAACGGCTGTAGTGGTTACTGTACCGAGTTTAAACAATTTAATGCCTAATGCACGCTGGTGGCGTTTTCCTATTCTTGTATTGATTTTATGTGCTTTGAGCACTGCTGTGTGGCAATTAAGGAGCTATGTGCCTCCTGCTGCGCTGCGATTAACCGATATTACGTTAGCTCATGAAGTTGATTTACAGCATAAAAAGCCAGTAGGGAGTATTAAACAGTTAGACTCTTATACACTGCACCATCAAGGTTTATATAGTTGGACCGCTGTTAAAGCACCAAGAGGCTTAAATGAAAAAATATTTCATGTGTGGCTTCATAATAAAAAAGAAGTTGATCGGATCACGTTAAATATAAATGGCGGGAGAGAGCTAGGGTACAGAGCATGGACCCACAAGGTAAATTTCCCTAGTGACTCTGTTGGTAAGTGGCAAGTAAAAGTAGTCACCGAATCAGGTCAGTTAATAGGTTTAACGAAATTTACTGTTACACCTTAATTAACTTAGCTGGCTGTATTTTAAACACATAGCTGATATAGTTTTTGCATTCCAAACTAATGGACATAGTTAATGAGTATTGCATTTGATATTTTTATTTGGCTAATAGTTGATACTGGTTTGAGCTTTTTATTTTACTCGACCGGCTGGCTGCTATTAAAAGTGGTAACGTTTGGGCAGTATAAAAGCGAGTTTAAGGATTTTGCATCTTATAAAGCGAGTAAAGCTAGAAGAGTCGACTTAATCTTCTTACTCGGTTTTTGTTTTTATGTTGCACTCATTGCCGTTATGGCTTATTTAAGTCACTAAACTGGCCAACAAATTAGGTTAATAATTTTAAGAATAATAAGCAGCTTAATGAGTTATTGCTGCTTATAGTTTTCCCCTTTATCGCACTTTTTTACACTTCCTTCTTATACTTTTCCTGTTTTTGCAATAGGGAACACTTCACCGTGAGTACTATAACTATCATTTTACTATTAAATTAAGTACCTGCTAGAGCATTGCTCGGTGCGTATATAGCTTTGGTTTGTTGGTTGAAATCCGAGCTAATTGCAACTTGTAGTTTATGGGTAATACTTAGTAAATACTTCAAATCTAATAAATAAAACAATATATATGCATCCATTTATTGCGCTAACACGTTTTATAACAATACTATGCGCCACTTTTTACCATTTATGATGGTTTTGGACTTAATAAATGACTCACTATTTAAAATATGTATTTGTTATTACGACTCTAGCGGGAGTAAATACAGCTTACGCACAAGCAAAAACACAAGAGCACTATCAAGAGCTTGAAGTGGGCGTAGGCGGAAATATTAAGCATACCAATACTGACGTAAATTACAAAAATAAAGAGTTTGATTTACATATTCACCCATTATGGGAAAGCCGATATGTAACCGAAGGTCGGGATACCTTGCCGGTAATGGTATTGCATCAATTGCAACTGAGTTTAATTATAAAAACTTTGCGGTGATCCCTTGGGCGGCAAAAGGTATTAGTAGTGATTATTCAGAGTTTAATTTAAATGCTATTTATACCGCTCACTTATCTGAGCGGATAGAGATGTATGTAGGTTATAACTATATTAAAGCTCGTGAAGAAGGCATTGATGCTCACGATAATGAGCTAAGCCTCGACTTTGCGTATTTTTATGCAGACGATATTCAATTATTAAGTAGTGTTTATCATTCATTTGATGCCAGCGGTACATTTTTGGAACTGGCAGTAAAAAAATATTTTTATATTAACGATTTACTATCAGTAGATATTCAATCGGGCGTGGGGTTTAATGCGGGGTATGTTAGTGATGGGCACAACGGAATTAACAACGTAAAGTTTACTGCAAACTTGTCGTATCAGCTTTTTAATCAGTTAACCTTATACACATATACAAGCTATAGCATTGCCATTAATAAAGATGAAAAACGCTTTGCAGGTGACGAGACACTTCGAAATATATTTTGGGGTGGTGTAGGGCTAAGTTATCAATACTAGGGCGTGCTTTTTCAAGGTTGAGTTTGAAGCAGTGTGTTTTACTTTTAGGCAGTTCAGAGCCTACTGGGTAAAACTCTTGCTGCATGATTAAATCGATCTTAGGATCAAATAGTAACACACGATAAAATACGTTTAACGGCGCGGTTGTTGCTAAATTTCAGTTTTAAATTTAATTATTATTATGCTTTGAATCAATAAACTATGGGTATGTGTAATACACAATAACTAAAAAATGTTAGTGTTTAGCTATCGTTTAAAAAAGTTGAGAATTACATATGAAGTTTTTAGTATTTTTAGGCACAGTACGCGATAGCACTCCACCAAAACCAGCTCGCTTAGGCTTAAGGGTTTCTAGGGCTTGTATAGAATGCTTAACAGAGCATTTTGGCGATCATGAGTTTGAGCTAATTGATGCGTTGGATTTTCCTAGCGAAAACGTATTTAAACCACATTTTGCATACGCTAATAGTAATGCACCTACAGAGCTCACTCTATTAGCTGATAAAATTAAAGCCGCAGATGGTTATATAATGATTAGCCCTGAGTACAATCACAGCATGAGTCCAGCCCTCGCTGACTTACTTAATCATTTTGGTAGCTCACTATTTTCGTATAAACCAAGTGCAATAGTAACTTACTCAGCAGGACAGTGGGGGGGCGTAAGAGCGGCCATTAGCATGCGTACTTTTTTATCTGAACTTGGCTGTTTGCCGGTATCGGCTATGATCCACGTGCCAAAAGCGCAAGATGTGTTTAGTGAGGATGGCAAACCTGTTGCAGGAGAGAGTCAATCATCGTGGTTTAATTATTTCTCACGTACGTTTGGCCAACTAATATGGTGGGCGCAGGCTGCTAAAGAACATACCGAGG
>NZ_PJBR01000118.1:0-12931 GCF_002863625.1 Pseudoalteromonas sp. MelDa3
AAAATGCAGGCTGATGTAGAAGCAGCAGTAGAAGCCGCTGATCAGCATGCAGAACAAGAACAAAGCCCTGAAGCAGAAATTGCGATGTTATATGCAGAGCTTGAAGCTGCAAAGCAAACAATTGCTGATCAAAAAGACGGTGTTGTTCGTGCCGCAGCAGATGTAGATAATATTCGTCGTCGTGCAGCACAAGATGTAGAAAAAGCGCATAAATTTGCACTAGAAAAATTTGCTAACGAATTGCTACCTGTAATTGATAACCTTGAACGTGCTATTGAATTTTCTGATAAAGAAAATGAGACACTAAAGCCGTTGCTTGAAGGTATCGATATGACGGTTAAGAGCTTTAATGACGCTGTTTCTAAATTTGGTGTTGAAATTGTAAACCCACAAGGTGAGCAGTTTAATCCAGATTTTCATCAAGCAATGTCAATTCAACCAAGTAACGATGTAACACCTAATACAGTACTTGCTGTTATGCAAAAAGGTTACACATTGAATGGTCGTTTATTACGCCCTGCAATGGTTATGGTTTCTAAAGCTGCTGACGCTTAATTAATTTAAGATTATTAGCTTTGATAAAAATGCCTCATATTGAGGCATTTTTTTTGTCTTTTTTATAGTGAATTAGCTGTACGAGCATAGTGAGTAATACAGCACTAAACATTAAACTTGAAAATGGCACTGCGCTTTTTGCGTGCATAATGGCGAGTAGCGGGCCAACTAATGCACCACTACCAAAACGAAGTGTGCCAATTACGGCCGTTGCTGTACCTGTGTTTCTTTCAAACTTCATTAATATTAGCGAATCAGCATTACTTGCAGTGACACCTAAACTCATCATTAATGGCGCAATAGCAGCCACAATATAATAAAGTGATAAGTGCAATAAGCTAAATGTTAACAGCGCAAGCCCCGATACAAACCCACATACAAGCCCAATATAGAGCATTTTTCGAGAGCCCAGCCTTGGTACAATTCGCGTATTTAAAAAGTTACCAAACATCAGCGCCATTACATTAAACGCAAATAACACACCAAATAATTGTTCTGATACTTCATATAAATCCAAATATATAAAAGGTACTGAGGTTAAAAAGCAAAAAAATCCAAACGATACAAACATAGAACTGAGTATATCCGCACGTGCGTCTTTATTACTCAGTACTGTTTTATAGCTATCAAAAAACAGAGCGAGGCCTTTTTTCTCATTTTTATGAATAGGTATATCTATTAAATACACTTGTACAAACGCTAATATTAAAAAGCTATATCCAGCAAGAACCAAAAATATGGTTGACCAAACAGAAAATCCTAAAATAAACGAACCAACAGAGGGGGCTACTAACGGTGCTACCATCATGATCATCGACACATACGACATTCCCTTAGCTGTATTTTGCTGATAAATATGACGAATAATACCCGGTACGACTACGGTTGCTGCAGCTCCCGTAAATGCTTGCACTGCTCTAAGAGTCCAAAACGCATGGATTTCGGTTGTAAATGCGAGTGCAAGTGAGCTTGCGCCAAATAGGGTTAAGCCAATACGTGCGAGCTTACGGCGGCCAATTTGATCGGCAATAGGGCCAAAAAATAACATCCCCAATGAATAACCCGCTAAGTAAATACTCAACGATATTTGTACATTTGGCATATTAGTTTGTAAATCGCTTGCAATTACCAGCATGGCGGGCAGATACATATCAATAGCCAAAGGAGTAATCGCCACGATACTGGCTAATAAAGGCAATAAAATACGGGTATTAAAAGACGAGGCTGAGGCGTCCATGTGTAAACTCAACAATCACTAAAAACAAGGGCTATAGTGTAACAGGGCATTGTATTTGGATAAACTTAGTTTGCCTGCTAAGTTTATCGTCTTATCGCATCTTTTTAATATAAAGGTATATAAAGCAAATATTTTAAATTGGTACTGTGTTTGCTATTCTACAAGCAATAAAAAATTCATTACTTAAGAGAATTATCATGAAAAAACTAGTACTTGCAGTATTAGCGACAGCCGTTTTAGTCGGTTGTAAAACGTCACCAACAGGACGCACTCAAATAGCGCTTTACTCAGATCAACAAATGAGTGAAATGGGCACTGCTAGTTTTGCAGATATGAAAAAAAGCCAACCAATTAATAAAGATGCAAAAACAAATGCATATGTAAATTGCATTGCTGAAAAAGTAGTAGCTGTATTACCAAAAGAATACTCGTCTCAAAATTGGGAAGTAGTTGTATTTGAAGACGAATCTGCTAACGCTTTTGCACTACCTGGTGGTTACATTGGGGTTCATACGGGCTTATTAAAAATAGCCACCAATCAAGACCAACTAGCAACAGTACTAGGGCACGAAGTAGGGCACGTAATTGCTGAGCATTCTAATGAACGTGTTTCACAAAGCTCTATTTTAGATACCGGTATGCAACTTGGTAGTGCAGCACTTGAAATGGGTAACATTCAATACCGTAATGAAATTATGCAGGGTCTAGGCTTAGGCGCACAGTATGGTGTTGTTTTGCCATTTAGCCGTTCGCACGAGTCAGAAGCTGATGAAATTGGCTTAGACTTAATGGCTGAAGCAGGCTTTAATCCACAAGAATCAGTAACCCTTTGGCAAAATATGAGTGCAGCAGGTAGTGGTACAACACCTGAGTTTTTATCAACTCACCCAGCGCCAAGCAGTCGTATTAAAGACTTACAAGCACAAATGAGTAAAGCACTTAGTGAGCAAAGTACAGCTAAAGCACAGGGTAAAAACCCACAATGTAAGTTGTAATACCAACCTGCATAAATCTTTGATCAATTTAACGAATTAAATTGCACTATAACGTCGTTAAAAATTTTTTATTTAGAACAACTAGATACAAAAATTTTTGCCTAGTTCTAGCGTAATTTTCTTAACGTTAAATAGACCCTATATATAAGCAGATTGGTATAATTTAGTTTAATTACTAAATAAAAACCCCTGTGAGTAATTACTTACAGGGGTTTTTGTATTCAGTACTCACCTTTATTTAGTTGTAAGCGCTTTTTGTAATACATTTTTAAAGCGTTCAAAATCTTCAATGTGCGGCAGGTGCCCTAAATTATCTAGTTCGAATAATTGTGCGTCAGGAATAAGTGTTGCAGCGTGTTTGCCTAATTTATCGTATCGGCCAAGCTCGTAATCAACACCGTCTTTTTTCCAGTTACGGCCAGGGCCGGTTCTATCGCGTGTACCAATAATTAATTTAACCGGCACAGTTAAATCTTTAAATTCGGTTATTACAGGTTGAGTGAAAATCATATCGTATGTTTTTGCATTCACCCATGCCATTTGTTCTTTATCTGGGCCTTGTATTTGCCCTGTTATAAAGTCAGTTAAGGCTAAATATGTTGTATCCCACTTACCATCGTAGTAATTTTTTTGTTGATACTTTCTTACGCCTTCCGGTGTTTTTGAAAGCTCGTTTTTATAGAAAAAATTAGTATCTTTATAATCAACATACTGCAGGTAGTTTTCAAGGCCAATAGGGTTTAATAAAATTAGCTTTTTAGTGGCGTTTGGGTACATTAATGCAAAACGACTCGCTAGCATCCCGCCCATAGAGTGCCCAAGTACAATCGACTCTTTAATATTAAGTGAATCTATTAACGCGTGAGTATGATGAGCAAGCGTCGCAAACGAATACTGGTAATTAGTTGGCTTAGACGACTTGCCAAAACCAATTTGATCAGGAATTAATACGCCGTAACCTAAAGATTGCAGATACTGAGCGGTTGTAGTCCAGTAGTCAGCGTTAAAATTTTTGCCATGCATAAGTGTAACTGTAGGCATATCGGCTTTAGTTGGCTTTAAGTAAATATAAGCCATTTTTAATGATTGTTTTTGCGACTCAAGTGCAAAGTAATTTACCTTAAAGTCGTATTCGTAATTGCTTAATAGTGCATCATAAGAAAGGGCGGATGTATCTTGAGAAGGGCCAGCTAAGGCATTGTTTGTTAGTACTAATAAAGTAGAGAAACAAATAACTTTAATCGACGACATTCAGTTACTCCTATTAAAGGCGAGCGCTTGGCTTAAAAAGAAGTACAACAATAACTAAGTATTTAAACCTGTTCAATTAAATGTTTTACGTGGACGAAAAAAAGCGAAGCTAAAATAGTGCTTCGCTTATTATTACTGAGTAAAGAGCTGATTGTTGAAGCTTAAAATGTCCACTCAATATGGATTTGTGGTACCGATTCAGTGACTTCAGTACCTAATTTGTTGTGCCAGTATTGTAATTCCATTCCCAGCAGTAGTGTGTTTTCTTTCATTTGAAGGGCGTGACCCATATCCCACACTAAAATAGGCTGTGCTAGTATCCAAGCTTGTACATCGTTACCAAATTCATCTTCACGCTCTGCTATGTATTCAGCGTGGCCTTTAAAGCTAAACTTTTGTGAGCCAATAGTGAAAGGATATTCAAAAGCTACATCAAGCATCCAACTATTAGTTTCAATAGGTGCGCCGCCTTTTGCTACACCTTCACTATCGTCAATGTAGGCTGTGAACAGCGTTTGAAAAAAGTTAAACCCAGGTACATCCCAGCTTAATTTTACACCTGGTAGATACTTCATTACTTTTGCATCACCAGCAACGTTAATACCGCCCGTTAGGCCAACATCTAATAATGCGCCAGAGCCAATTTGCTTACCAGTGATGGCAGATAAGCTAACCGTTGAGTACCACTCACCATAAAAATCAGCATCTTGGTAACCGTCATCTATATCGTCTTTACTGTAATCAATAAAAAAGAAATTATCGCCGTAATCATAGCCCGATGCATGTTGAAGCGAGTAAACAGTGGTGTCTGACTCTTGCTCAGTAAATGGGTTTTTTTGGCTGCCATTATTTATATGTACTGCTGTACTGCTCCAATTGGCAGCAAAAGCTGACGATGATAAAGCTAGAGAAGTAAGGGTAATAAAAGGGAGTAATTTTTTAAATTTCATAACTGTTTAATAACTATAATTTTAGTGACACGCGAAGGCGCGCATTATAGCAAAAGTTATTGATATGTAGAGTATTATTTTAACATATGTTGCAGCTTACTTATTGAGCTGCAACATAGTATAGGTGTTTAAATTATGCTTTATTACGGCGCAAGCAAATAACTGCAATGGCAGTAAATGCTAAAATAAAGCAGTAGTATGACGAGGTTGATACTTCCCACGGGCTTATTTTAAACGTAGCGCCCAGTAATAAGGCTTGTGCGCCATAAGGCAATGAACCCTGTGTTACACAAGCAAAAATATCTAGCAAACTAGCTGAACGTTTACCGCTTATTTCACCGTCATCTGCTAGTTTTTTAGCAATAGGGCCAGCAACAATAATTGATACGGTATTATTGGCAATACACATATTACTTGTCATAACCAATGCTGCAATACCTAATTGATCGGCCACTTTACGGTGCCATTTTGCGATGATTTTAGTTATGGCTTGAATTTTTTGGGCAATGAAATCAAGGCCACCGTTAATACGAATAAATTCAGATAAGCCACCAATAAACATTGATAGTAAAAATATTTCCTGCATATCGGTAAAGCCTTTGTAAATGTCTTTTACAAAGCTTGCGCCTTCATAACTTCCTGTAAAGCCCATTAATGCAGCAAAAATAATACCGCTAAATAATACAACAAATACGTTCAAGCCAGCAACTGCTAACACTAAAATAAAGGCATAAGGAAGTACTAACCAAATATCGTAATCTTTGGTTTCAACAACTTGCGCCGCAGGTGTTAAATAAAACAACAAGCCAATAGTTAGTATTGCAGCAGGGACTGCAATTTTAAGATTCTCTTTAAACTTGTCTTTCATTTCACAGCCCTGCGTTCGTGTGGCTGCAATAGTGGTGTCGGAAATAATTGATAGGTTATCGCCAAACATAGCGCCAGATACAATCGTACCTGCCATTAAGGCTGGATCTATACCTGTTTTAATTGATACAGCATAAGCAATAGGACCAATCGCACCAATCGTTCCCATCGACGTACCCATTGCAGTAGATACAACCGCTGCAATTAAAAATAAACCAGGGAGTAACAACGCAGGTGGAATAAGTGATAAGCCAGCATTAACCACCGCATCTACACCACCTGTTGCACTAGCAACGGCAGAAAACGCGCCTGCAAGTAAGTAGATTAAACACATGGTAATAATGTTGTTGTGACCGGCACCTTTAATAAAGGTTTCTACACACTCGTTTACCGTGCCTTTATTTAAAATAAACGCAAGCATAATGGCCGGTAATATAGCCACTGGAGCAGGAAGTTGATAAAAAGCGTAGTCAACCCCTTGCGATTGTAAATATAAACCAGAGCCCAAAAATAGTGCTACAAAGGTTAAAAGGGGTAGTAAAGAAAGTATTGCTTTGTTTTTGTTAAATGATGGCTGCATCATAATCCTCGAAACCAGTTAATTTACAACAGCCAAAAATTCCTCTTTTAGCTGAATTTAGCAAATCTACCTACTATGTTAATCATTAACAAAATTAGGAGAGTGCAGCGCCCGCAAGCCAAAGACCAAATCGACGCGAAAGAGAAGTTTAAATGTATAGATGGCTAAAGTAAACTGGTATTGTTATTATTATTAAATTAAAAGGTCACCTGACTATTGCATGACTTTTAGATAATATCTACAAAGTAACGCTATTTTCAGCGATTAATATTTGTCCAACTGCATAAAAATGCCTAAGCGCGTATTTGTAATGCACCGGATATATACTCAGATTAGTAAAAAACGGATCCAAATTTAAATTAGGTAAAAACAATGACTACAAATCGAATAGGCGTTTTTGGTGCTAATGGCAGAATGGGCTTAGCTTTATTAGAAGCAGCGATAATTAAAGAGCAAACACAACTTACAGGTGCATACGTTCGTAGCAGTTCATCGTTATTAGGTATTAATGTAAATCAAGTAAATAGCGCAGCCGATAACAGTGTTAGCTTTAGCGAAGAAACCACAATAGATAATGTAGATGTTTTAATCGACTTTACGCTTCCCGCTGGTATGAAAAACCATTTAAAAACCGCTGTAGCACAAAAAATTCCTATGGTTATTGGTACAACGGGCTTAACAAGCGACGATATGGCACTTTTACACGATGCCGCTAAGCATATTCCTATTGTATTTGCGCGAAACTACAGTGTAGGAGTCAACGTATTACTGAACCTTGTGCAAACCGCAGCGACCAAATTTGGTGACGATTTAGATATTGAAATATTTGAAGCGCATCATCGTCATAAAATCGATGCGCCATCGGGCACAGCATTAGCCATTGGCGAATCAATTGCACAGGCTAAAGGCTGGGACCACGACAAGGTTGCCGTATACGACCGAAGCCAAGTGGAGACTGCTAAATCGCAAAATGAAATTGGTTATTCGGTACTAAGAGGGGGCGATATAGTAGGTGAACACACCGCATACTTCGCTACAATGGGCGAAAGACTCGAATTAACCCATAAAGCAAGTTCAAGAATGACATTCGCTCTAGGTGCTGTAAGGGCTGCAAGCTGGTTGAAAAATAAACCTGTAGGACTTTATGATATGCAAGATGTACTAGATCTGAAGTAGTTTAGTTACTTTTTTAACTGTTTGGGTCTAATTTTGCCTACAGTGACTTGTTTGTAACAATTTACTAAATAATATTAGACCTAAAAGCTAACTTAATGTAATATGCAGCCAATTTGCCAAAAATTACTAAATGCGTGTTTCCAATTATACCCAAGTGGCTAGTAAATCCGGGGGTTCAGTGGGAATAAAAATAGTTTTAGGCAAGAAAAAATGACTGAAGGTTGAATGCTTTACATCTGCATCATTTAAGACTGCGTAAAACAATTTAAGCTCACAGAAATCTGGTTTTGACGATCCCTCTGGGTATTGGCGGGGTGTTAAGCAATTGCTTACTCCCGTTTTTTACTGTTAGGAGGTTTAACTTGACTAAATCCGCTCTGTTAGTCCTAGAAGACGGCACAGTGTTTCGCGGTACTGCAATCGGCGCTGACGGCATGTCAGTCGGTGAAGTAGTATTCAATACGTCTATGACTGGTTATCAAGAAATTTTGACTGATCCATCATACGCGGAACAAATCGTAACTTTGACGTACCCACATATCGGTAATACGGGTACCAACAGCGAAGACGAAGAAGCGAATCAAATTTGGGCTAAAGGCCTAGTGATCCGTGATTTGCCACTGCTAGCAAGTAATTTTCGTAACGAGCAATCGTTAGATGATTACTTAAAAGAACGTAATATTTTAGGTATTGCGGACATCGACACCAGAAAATTAACTCGAATTTTGCGTGATAAAGGCGCACAAAACGGGTGTATTATTGCTGGCGACGAGCTAGACGAAAATAAAGCGTTACAAGCCGCGCAAGCCTTCCCAGGTTTAAAAGGTATGGATTTAGCAAAAGTTGTCTCAACCAAGGAAAATTTTGAGTGGCGCGAATCAAGCTGGACATTAGGCGAAGGATTTAAAACCCTTGATGCTGCTGATGAAAAGTTTCATGTTGTTGCCTACGACTTCGGTGTAAAGCGTAATATTTTACGTATGCTTGTAGACCGTGGTTGTAAACTTACAGTAGTACCAGCGCAAACCTCTGCCGCTGACGTACTGGCTTTAAACCCTGATGGTATCTTCCTATCTAATGGCCCTGGCGATCCTGAGCCATGTACTTACGCTATTGATGCAATTAAAACCTTTTTAGAAACCGACACACCAATTTTTGGTATCTGTTTAGGTCATCAGTTATTAGCCCTTGCCTCAGGTGCTAAAACAGAAAAAATGAAATTTGGCCACCACGGCGCTAACCACCCAGTTAAAGACCTAGACCGCGATGTAGTTATGATCACAGCTCAAAACCATGGTTTTGCTGCGCAAGAGTCAAGCCTGCCAAGTACGCTTCGTGCCACGCACAAATCGTTATTTGACGGAACGCTTCAAGGTATTCATCGTACAGATAAACCTGCCTTTAGCTTCCAGGGTCACCCTGAAGCAAGCCCTGGTCCACACGATGCAGCCCCATTATTTGACCACTTCATCGATTTGATGCAAGCGCGTAAACACTAATTTAACTGGAGTAATAATGCCAAAACGTACCGACATAAAAAGCATTCTTATCTTAGGCGCAGGCCCAATTGTAATTGGTCAAGCTTGTGAATTTGACTACTCTGGTGCTCAAGCGTGTAAAGCACTTAGAGAAGAAGGCTACAGAGTTATATTAGTTAACTCAAACCCTGCAACTATCATGACCGACCCTGATATGGCCGATGCAACATACATCGAACCAATTCACTGGGAAGTGGTAGAAAAAATTATTGAAAAAGAAAAGCCAGATGCAGTACTGCCTACAATGGGTGGTCAAACGGCATTAAACTGTGCGCTTGAACTAGACAAGCACGGTGTATTGGCTAAACATGGCGTTGAACTAATTGGTGCAACGGCTGATGCAATCGACAAAGCAGAAAACCGTGAACGCTTTGACGTAGCAATGAAAAATATTGGTCTTGAATGTCCTCGTGCTGAGATTGCTCACTCTATGGATGAAGCCAAAGACATCATAACGCGCATTGGTTTACCATGTATTATCAGGCCTTCTTTTACTATGGGCGGCACCGGCGGCGGTGTGGCGTATAACTTAGAAGAGTTTGAAGAAATTTGTGAACGAGGCTTAGATTTATCGCCAACGAACGAATTACTAATTGATGAATCACTGATTGGTTGGAAAGAGTACGAAACAGAAGTTGTACGTGATAAAAACGACAACTGTATTATTGTTTGTACCATTGAAAACTTTGACCCTATGGGTGTTCACACTGGCGATTCAATCACAGTTGCACCAGCGCAAACGCTAACCGACAAAGAATACCAAATTATGCGTAACGCCTCTATGGCAGTATTACGTGAAATTGGTGTAGAAACTGGTGGTTCGAACGTACAGTTTGGTATTAATCCTGAAGATGGCCGTATGGTTATCATTGAGATGAACCCACGTGTATCACGTTCATCTGCATTAGCATCAAAAGCAACGGGTTTCCCAATTGCTAAAATTGCAGCAAAACTAGCAGTAGGTTATACGCTTGACGAGCTTCAAAACGACATTACTGGTGGCAAAACTCCCGCGTCTTTTGAGCCTTCAATCGATTACGTTGTTACAAAAATTCCTCGCTTTAACTTTGAAAAATTTGCCGGTGCAAACGACCGTTTAACTACGCAAATGAAATCAGTTGGCGAAGTAATGGCAATTGGTCGTAACCAACAAGAATCATTACACAAAGCATTACGTGGTCTTGAAGTGGGTGCAACGGGATTTAACCCGATAGTTGCGCTTGATGATCCTAAAGCAAAAGAAAAAATAATTCGTGAACTACGCGAGCCAGGCGCTGAGCGTATTTGGTACATTGCCGATGCAATGCGCCATGGTATGAGCGTTGATGATGTTTACGAACTGACGAAAGTTAACCGCTGGTTCTTAGTACAAATAGAAGACATTTTAAAAGACGAAGCAAAAATAGCGAAAGTAGGCATGGCGGGTTTAAATGCTGACTTCCTACGTAAACTTAAACGCAAAGGCTTTGCAGATCCGCGTATAGCAGAAATTGCCGGTGTATCTGAAGCTGAAATTCGTAAAAAACGTCATTTATTAAACATCGTGCCAGTATACAAACGTGTTGATACGTGTGCAGCAGAATTTAGCTCAGACACTGCTTACATGTACTCAACTTACGATGAAGAGTGTGAAGCTAACCCAACCGATCGTGATAAAATCATGGTTATTGGTGGTGGTCCAAACCGTATCGGTCAAGGTATTGAGTTTGATTACTGTTGTGTACATGCCTCGCTTGCGCTTCGCGAAGACGGTTACGAAACTATTATGGTTAATTGTAACCCTGAGACAGTATCTACCGATTACGATACATCTGACAGGTTATACTTTGAACCAATTACACTTGAAGACGTACTCGAAATCGTACGTGTTGAAAAGCCAAAAGGCGTTATCGTGCAGTACGGTGGTCAAACACCACTTAAGCTAGCGCGTGAGCTTGAAGCGAATGGCGTACCAGTGATTGGTACTTCACCTGATGCGATTGACCGTGCAGAAGACCGCGAACGCTTCCAACAACTTGTTGAGCGTTTAAACTTACTTCAGCCAGAAAATGCAACAGTAACTTCAACCGAAGAAGCCTTACTTAAGTCAGTTGAAATTGGCTTCCCGTTAGTAGTACGCCCGTCGTATGTACTAGGCGGTCGTGCGATGGAAATTGTATACGACGAAGATGATTTACGTCGCTACATGACCGAAGCTGTACAAGCATCAAACGAAGCACCTGTATTACTGGACCGTTTCTTAGATAACGCGATTGAAGTTGACGTTGACGCAATTTGTGACGGCGAGCAAGTAATTATCGGCGGTATTATGGAGCACATTGAGCAAGCGGGTGTTCACTCGGGTGACTCAGCCTGTTCATTACCAGCACATTCTTTATCACAAGAAGTGCAAGATGTAATGCGCAAGCAAGTAACCGACATGGCGCTTGAACTTGGTGTTGTTGGCTTGATGAATACACAGTTTGCAGTAAAAGAAGACAAAGTGTACTTAATCGAAGTTAACCCGCGTGCTGCACGTACTGTACCGTTTGTATCAAAAGCAACCGGTGTGGCGCTTGCAAAAGTAGCTGCACGTTGTATGGCTGGTCAGTCTTTAGCAAGCCAAGGTATTACTAAAGAAGTGATCCCTCCTTACTACAGCGTTAAAGAAGTTGTTTTACCATTTGCTAAGTTTCAGGGTGTGGATCCAATCCGTGGTCCTGAGATGCGTTCAACAGGTGAAGTGATGGGTGTTGGTGATACTTTCGCCGAAGCATTCGCAAAAGCACAATTAGGTGCAAGCAACACTTTACCACGCGGTGGTCGCGCGCTATTATCTGTTCGTAATAGCGATAAGCCACGTATTGTTGAATTAGCCAAAATCATGACCGACTTAGGTTTTGAACTTGACGCAACTGGTGGCACGGCACAAGCTCTTGAAGAAGCTGGCATTGAAGTACGACGTGTAAACAAAGTATATGAAGGCCGCCCGCATATTCTTGATTATATCAAGAATAAAGAGTACAGCTATATCGTTAATACCACCGAAGGTCGCCAAGCGATCGAAGATTCGAAGGTGTTACGTCGTGGTGCATTGCAAAATAAAACCAACTATACGACAACCTTGAACGCGGCATTCGCTAACTGTACTGCTAATAAAGCAGATGACCGCAGCAAAGTGACGTCAGTTCAAGAGCTACATCTGCGATTGAACTAAGGAAATGTGCCAAGGCCAACTAGGGCCTTGGTGTTAAGTGAGAAAAGTATGCAATCAATTCCGATGACAGTTCGTGGCGCAGATTTACTGCGTAAAGAGCTTAACGAATTAAAAACAGTTACCCGTCCTAAAATCGTAAGTGATATTGCGGTTGCACGTGAACATGGTGACTTAAAAGAAAACGCTGAATACCACGCTGCGCGTGAGCAACAGGGTTTTTGTGAAGGGCGTATTCAAGAAATTGAAGCTAAACTTTCAAATGTTCAAATTATCGACGTAACTAAAATGCCAAATACCGGTAGAGTTATTTTTGGCACTACGGTAACTATTGTAAATATAGAAACCGATGCTGAAGTAAAATACCGTATTGTGGGCGATGACGAAGCAAATATTAAAAACAACTTAATATCTGTTAACTCACCGATTGCACGTGGCTTAATTGGTAAACAAATGGACGACGCAGTGTCTATTCAAACGCCAAAAGGTATTGTTGAGTTCGAAATCATTGAAGTTGAGTATCTTTAACGCATAACTCACTTTAACGTTTTTAAATAAAAACCGATGTAATTACATCGGTTTTTTTATG
>NZ_PJBR01000119.1:0-12914 GCF_002863625.1 Pseudoalteromonas sp. MelDa3
CGCAACACTTGAAGCTAACGGCTTAATTCAAGGCGAAACAATTTTAGAATCAAACGCGTGTTTAATTCAAAATAAAGATCTTCAAGATGCTGACAAACTAGCACTAATTAATAAGCTTATGCCGCGCCTACGTGGTGTTAGACAAGCTAAAGAAAGCAAATACATCATGCTACACGCACCAAAAAACAAACTTGATGAAATTTGTGAAATTTTACCAGGTTCTGGTCAACCTACTCTACTTGCCCTTGCTGGTAACGATGAATACGTAGCACTTCACATGGTAAGCAGCGAAACATTATTTTGGGAAACAATGGAGCAGTTAAAAGCCCTAGGCGCTAACTCTATTTTAGTTATGCCAATTGAAAAAATGATGGAGTAAGTGCCATGCTTCGTTGGAATGAGGAATCTTCACAAGTACAAGCAGCGGCGCTAATGCGCCCTGCAGTTTCTGCCAGCGCCAAGGTTGAAGCTATATGCAAAACTATTTTAGTTAATGTAAAAGAGCAAGGCGATGAAGCCTTACTTAGCATGGCTAAAAAGTTTGATAATAGAGCTAACCCTCGCTTATGTGTTCCGCTTGATGAAATTAACGCATCAGAGCAAGCACTAAGTGCAGAGCTTAAATACGCAATTGATACCGCTTATGCAAACGTTAAACGTTTTCACGAAGCGCAATTGCCAAAAGATATTAAATTATCGACCCAACCAGGCGTTGTATGTGAACTGAAATATCAAGCCATCGAAGCAGTCGGTATTTACGTACCCGGTGGCAGTGCTCCACTGCCATCGTCGGTTATTATGCAGGGTGTATTAGCGCAATTAAGCGGCGCAAAAACCGTTGTACTTGCTACACCAGTACAAGGTGATAAAGCGATTAACCCTGCTATTTTATATGCAGCTAAGTTATGTGGCATTACTACTTTAATAGAAAGTGGTGGCGCAGGCGCAATTGCAGCAATGGCTTATGGCACCGAATCGGTTCCTAAAGTGAACAAAATATTTGGCCCAGGTAATAGCTTTGTAACAATGGCTAAACAGCTCGTTGCGCAAACTATTCCAGGTATGGCAATTGATATGCCAGCAGGCCCGTCTGAAGTATTAGTTATTGCAGATGAACGTGCAAACCCAGAATTTATAGCCGCCGATTTACTCTCACAAGCAGAGCACGGCGCAGACTCGCAAGTTATTTTATTATGTAACAGCGAAAGTATTATAGAACAAACTCAGCTGGCACTTACACGCCAGTTAGCTAACTTAAGCCGCAAAGAAACAGCCGAGCAAGCGCTCGCTAATTCTTCACTTATTTTGGTTGATTCAGTTGCGCAAGCATTTGATGTATCGGCGCAGTACGGTCCAGAACATTTAATTTTACAACTAGGCGATGCAACACCTTACCTAGATAAAGTTAAAAATGCAGGCTCAGTATTTGTAGGTGACTACACGCCAGAATCTGCAGGCGATTACGCATCGGGTACTAACCACGTGTTACCAACATATGGTTACAGTGCAACTTACTCGAGCTTAAACTTGCTTGATTTTTTCCGTACATACACAGTGCAAACAATTACTAAAAGTGGATTAACTGAGCTTTCAAAAGCAATTTTACCACTTGCAGATGCAGAAGGCCTTGATGCCCACGCTAATGCGGTTTCAATTCGTTTAGAGGCAATTAAAAATGAGCAATGAGAGCGCACAAGCGTCTAGCTTATTACCTAAAAATATTGCAGCCCTTGCTGCATACAGCTCTGCAAAAAGTGAAAAGCTAACCGGTACTACGTGGCTAAATGCTAACGAAAGCCCTTATGCTAAAAACCTTGAACTGAGTATTGAAGATTTAAATCGCTATCCTGATCCACAACCGCAACTGGTTATTGACCGTTACGCCGCTTATACAGAGCTTGAAAGCGGAGATGTATTAATGACGCGCGGCGCAGATGAAGGCATTGAGCTTTTAGTGCGCACATACTGTGAGCCAGCTAAAGATAGTATTGCGCTATTTTTACCAACCTACGGTATGTACAAAGTTACCGCCGATACACACAACGTTGGTATTAACGCGCTTACCCAAGAATTATTATTAAGTGGCAGTGCTGACGAAATAGTCGCAGCTGTTGGCAGCTCAAAACTAGTATTTATTTGTAACCCAAATAATCCAACGGGCAGCCTTACACCACTTGATAAAGTAAAAGCGATTGCTACAGCACTTGCGGGTTCTGCATTAGTTATTGTTGATGAAGCCTATATAGAGTTTTGCCCAGAGCAAAGCGCGACTAAGCTTATTAATGAGTTTAGTAATGTAGTGGTTTTGCGTACGCTTTCTAAAGCCTTTGCGCTAGCGGGCCTTAGAACCGGCTTTACCCTTGCACAAGCAGCAACTCTTGCGCCAATTCGTAAAGTCATTGCGCCGTATCCGGTATCAGGTGTTGTAGCAAGTATTGCAGCGCAAGCAATTGCACCCGATGCAATTACATCAATGCGCCGCCAAGTTACTATTTTAAATAGCTTAAAAGCTAAATTAGTGGATTGGCTAAACGCCTCCCCTGCTGCATTAAAAATTCTCACTGGTGAAGGTAACTTTGTTACTTTAAAATTAGCCGATAAAAACTATTTTAAAATTGCACTTGAGCAAGGTTTGGTTATGCGCGCTTTTACGCTATACGGTGAAGACGACTGGCTACGAATTTCAATTGGCAGTGAACAAGAACTTGAACAAGTAAAAATTTGGTTAGATGGCTTACAAACGCCGGCTACCACAGCATCTTTAGCAGGAAACGAAATATCATGAGTAACCCCTATTTATTTATCGACCGCGACGGCACTATTATTGAAGAGCCAATTACCGACAAACAGGTAGATAGCCTTGAAAAGCTAGCATTTCTACCTGGCGTTATCCCTGCGTTGTTACAATTACAAGCTGCAGGTTACCGTTTAGTTATGGTATCTAACCAAGATGGTTTGGGCACAGATAGCTTCCCTACTGCTGATTTTGACATAGCACAAGACAAAATGATGGACATAATGCAAAGCCAAGGCATTAGCTTTGACGAAGTATTAATTTGCCCTCACTTTAACGAGCAAAACTGCGATTGCCGTAAACCTAAAACAGGATTACTTACCGAGCTTATGCGCTCAGGCAAAGTAGATTTAGCACGCTCTTTTGTTATTGGCGACCGTGAAACTGATATTGGCCTTGCTCAAAACTTATGTTGTGAAGGTATTTTATACGACGGCGATTGGAGTGCGATAGTGACTAAATTGACCACTGCAAACCGCGAAGGTCGTGTTACACGAAACACTAAAGAAACCCAAATTGATGTAGCCATAAACTTAGATCGAACTAAAAATGGCAGCATAGACACCGGTCTTGGCTTTTTTGATCACATGCTTGATCAAATCCGCACGCACGCAAACATTGGTTTAAACATTAAAGCCAAAGGCGATTTACACATAGACGAGCACCACCTTGTTGAAGACATTGGTATTGCCTTAGGTGTCGCACTTAAACAAGCGCTTGGCACTAAATCGCAAATTGCACGCTATGGTTTTGCTCTTCCTATGGATGAATGTAAAGCCGAAGCACAAATTGATTTATCGGGCCGTGCATCATTTGTATTAAACGCTAACTTTAGCCGCGAAAAAGCAGGCGACTTAGACGTGCAAATGGTTGAGCACTTTTTCAAGAGCTTAAGTGATAACGCCGCTATTAGCCTTATTTTATCGGTAAGCGACGGTAACTGTCATCACCAAGTAGAAGGCTTATTTAAAGCGTTTTCACGTGCTCTTCGTATGGCCGTAGCACAAGACACGACCCAACAAACAGCCAGCTCTAAGGGATGTTTATGATTGCCATAATTAATACCGGTTGTGCCAATATAAATTCAGTACGCTTTGCGTTTGAACGCTTAGGGCAAACGCCAACAGTAATTACTTCACCAGAGCAATTAGCGGGTTTTGAGCGCGCTATATTGCCAGGTGTAGGTCACGCATCGGTTGCTATGAAACGCCTAGTAGATAACGGCTGGCAACAAGCTATAAATGAATACCAGCGCCCGCTTATGGGTATTTGTTTAGGTATGCAGTTACTGTGCGAAAGCACCGAAGAAGGTAACGTACAGTGCCTGGGTAAAATACCAGGGCAAGTAAAAGCGCTTGATGTAGGCAATTTAACGTCGCCGCATATGGGTTGGAATAACTTAAGCGTTAATAAAGAGCATGCATTAACTAAAGGGCTGACGCTCGATGAGCAAGTGTATTTTGTTCACAGCTTTGCGCACACCGTAAACGACGCCACACTCGTGAGCGGCGAATATGGTCAAACCTTTTCAGCCATTGTTGCAAAAGACAATTACGCGGGCATGCAATTTCACCCAGAGCGCAGCGCAAAAGTTGGCGCACGTTTATTACAAAATTTTGTTGATTGGCAGTTGTAAGCTGCCCATTAACTAACAAAAAAGAGATTATTTGTGATTATTCCAGCATTAGACGTATTACAAAATCAAATTGTGCGCTTGTACCAAGGTAAATACGACACAGCACAGTTTTACCCTTTCGAACTTGGCGCGCGTTTAAAAGAATACGCCGACAGTGGCGCAGGTAAACTACACCTTGTTGATTTAGAAGGTGCACGCGATCCAAGTAAAAAACAGTGGAAACATATTCAAGCTGCAACCAAAGCACTTAACGTACCATATCAAGTGGGCGGCGGTATTCGCTCAGAGCAAGATGTAAGTGATTGGCTAAAAGCCGGTGCAAACCAAGTTGTTATTGGTTCAATGGCAGTAGAAAAACGCGAACAAGTAAAGGCCTGGATTGAGCAATTTGGCGCAGAGCATTTTGTAATTGCTCTTGATGTAAATAAAACAGCCACGGGCTGGGCACCTGCTACACACGGTTGGTTAAGTGAATCTGAATTTGGTTTACTTGAGCTGGTAGATTTTTATGTAGGCTTAGGTGTTATTGACTTTTTATGCACGGACATCAGTAAAGATGGCACCATGACGGGTCCATCGTTTGAGCTTTACGAAGACTTAACTCGCCACAACAGCACAATTAAAGTGCAAGCCTCAGGGGGCGTAAGCTCACTAGATGACATTAAAAAGCTTAAAGAGCTTGGTGTGGGCGGCGTTATTTTAGGTAAATCATTGCTTGATGGCGCATTTAGCGTTGAGGAGGCATTGGCATGTTATCAAAACGCATAATCCCATGCTTAGACGTTAAAGACGGCCAAGTAGTTAAAGGCGTTAAGTTTAAAGGCCATGAAGTTGTTGGCGACATTTTGACAATGGCTAAAGCCTACAGCGAAGCTGGCGCCGATGAACTGGTTTTTTACGAGATCAGTGCAAGCGTTGAAAAACGCCTACTTGATGTAAACTGGGTAGAGAGTATTGCACGCAATATCGATATTCCATTTTGTGTAGCCGGCGGTATTAAATCAGTGGCTGATGCAGCGCGTGTTTTAGAGCGCGGTGCTGATAAAATAAGCATTAACAGCCCTGCTATTGCACGCCCTGAACTTATTAAAGAATTACACGATGAGTTTGGTAAGCAATGTGTTGTTGTAGGTATTGACAGCTTTTTTGATGAAATTACCGGCGAGTATTTAGTTTACCAATTAACTGGCGATCCTAATGCATCAAGCCGTACGCGTTATAAAACACAAGAATGGGTTAAACGCGTACAAGACTTAGGCGCCGGCGAAATTGTATTAAACTGTATGAACCAAGATGGCGTTCGTAACGGTTACGACAACGAGCAGTTAAGTAAAATTCGCGAGCTATGTAACATTCCTTTAATCGCCTCTGGCGGTGCGGGTAGTATGCAAGATTTTGTTGATGTATTTAAACAAAGCAAAGTAGATGGTGCATTAGCTGCCAGCGTTTTTCATAAAAATGTGATTAACATTGGCGAACTAAAACAATTTTTAACAGATAACCAAGTGGCAGCAAGATTATGCAAGTAACACAACAAAACCAAGCTCAAGTCGATTTCGCTAAAAGTGAAATGATCCCTGCTATTATTCAAGATGCCCGCTCTGGTGTTATTTTAATGCAAGGCTTTATGAACAGCGAAGCACTAAACGTTACGCTTGAGAGTAATAAAGTGACGTTTTACTCGCGTTCAAAATCGCGTTTATGGACTAAAGGTGAGTCATCAGAAAACTACTTAAACGTAGTATCTGTGCATACCGATTGTGACTACGATTCAATTTTAGTACTTGCCAACCCAGAAGGTCCAACGTGCCACTTAGGCACACAAAGCTGTTTTGGTGATGAAGCAAAACCAAGTTTAAGCTTTTTAGCACAGTTAGAAGATGTGATTGTTGCGCGTAAAAATGACGACCCTGAAAAAAGCTACACAGCGTCATTATTTGCAAAAGACTTAAGCCGTAGTTGTCAAAAAGTAGGTGAAGAAGGCGTAGAAGTTGCCCTTGCCGCTATGAAACACGATAACGATGAGCTAACAAACGAATCTGCTGATTTAATTTATCACCTTACCGTATTGCTACAACGCCAAGGCTTAGCCCTTGAAGATGTAGTTAAATGCTTGCAAGGTCGCCATAAATAGCACCTGCTAAAGCAAATTGAAAAAGGCTCATATCTTATGGGTCTTTTTATTTTTACAGTAAATCACGTGTGATATAGTGCGTGGCTAAACTAATCGGTTACTGTGAACTATGAAAAACTATATTACTCCTTCTATTGTCGCATTTATTTTAGTTATCGCGTTTATTTTAGCGGGCTGTACCAGCAAAACTAATCAGACTACAACTACAGCAACCACTACTACAACGAATCAGTCTGTAAAAACCATAGTAACACTCGATGAATGCAGCACCATAAATAACCTAATAAATGGTTATGAATCTGGTTTTAATTCAATAAAAACAGATAAAGTAAATAACCAGTTTACTAATAAATGGCGTACTAATACTCATATTATTGGAGCAACCTGTACGGTTACTTTAAATAAGTCAGAGCAAGCAAGCTACCAATGCCAAACACCTGTTAATACACAAACGAAAACCGTAAAGTCTCATCAAAAACTGGCTAAGCAATTACGCCAATGCTTAACCACAACAGGTTGGTTTGAAAGTCAAAAAGAAACAGCAAGTTCAATTTACAGCACCTTTGTACTTGATACTAAAACCCCTGTCATTACACTCTCTACCAATCAAGAAGGTAATGGGTTTTCTACTCGCTTTGAAATTGCTCCACCGTTAGGACTTTAATAATGCGCCAATTAAATCAAAACAAAAAACCATCTAAATTTAAAACCGATTGCTTAGGAATATGCGAAAGGCGCAGCGGTTACTGCACCGGGTGTGGGCGTACCAACGAAGAAATTTTTGATTGGATAATATTATCTGAAGATGAAAAAAAAGCGATTTTAGAAACACCACGAGCAGATGCTAACTCATAACAAATAAAGCCCCTAATGTTAAAAGTAACAGTTAACAGTTAACAGTTAACTAAAAACTTTTTACTTGTTGTGGCTATTCATTTTAGTTGCGCTAATACAGCTTTCGACTACTTGCTCAAATGAGTTATTAATATCTATATTTATAACATTGGGCTCATCTTCTTTTGGTACTTCTAGCGTTTCAAATTGGCTTTTGAGTAAATCAACAGGCATAAAATGCCCTTTTCTGTCCTGCATACGGCTTTTAACCAGTTCAAAATCACCATAAAGATGTAAAAAGGTAATACCTATATTTCCGTCACATATTTGTTCTCGGTATTTCTTTTTTAATGCAGAGCAGACTATTACCGCAATTTCATTTTTCTTTTCAATGCTAAATGCAGCATCACGTATTCTTTCTAGCCAAGGCACACGATCAGCATCGTTTAAAGGCTGCCCAGATGACATTTTTAATATATTAGCCTTGGGATGTAAGTCGTCTCCGTCGATAAATTTAGCGCCAATGCGCTTTGCTAATGCATCACCCACACTTGACTTTCCTGTGCTTGAAACCCCCATTACAATATAAACACGACCTACATTTGTGTTACTCATGTATTTACCCTCGCCTTAATTTAATAATTAATTATTTTCAATGTATATATTATATTGAGTTACGGGTAACATGTTACCCGTAACAAATGCGAAAGTGAAGTTAAACACACACTAAACATCATAATTCACACTGAATATAAGTAGAGAAAAATGTCAGATCTATCATTAATACTAACAGCGGCAGGCTCCATATTTTTATTGCTTTTCTTAGTAATGAAAGTACGACTACATGCTGTCGTCTCTTTGATCCTTGTTTCTATGATTGCAGGATTATTCTCAGGAATGAGCCCTGAAATAATTGCCGCTACAATTCAAAAAGGAATGGCTGGAACGCTAGGCTTTGTAGCGGTGGTGGTCGCTTTAGGCGCCATGTTTGGCAAAGTAATGGAAGAAACCGGCGCGCTGGATCGCATTGCCCACACACTTTTACACCGTTTTGGAGAAAAAAACGCTAATTGGGCGCTTACCTTTACGGGCTTTATTTGTGCCCTCCCCCTCTTTTTTGATGTGGCCGTTGTACTTTTAATCGGTATTGTTTTTGCAGTGGTAAGAAAAGGCGGTGGCAGCGTTGTTAAAATTGGTATTGGGTTACTTGCTGGGATAGCGTCTTGTCAGGCGTTTCTTATTCCTGCGCCAGGGCCGATTTTGGTTGCCTCTCAATTAGGCGCTGACTATGGTTATATGATTTTATTTGGCCTTATTGCTGCCATACCGGCAATGATTATAGGAGGTCCAATTTGGGGCTCTATTATTTCTAAATCTATTCATGTAGAACTCCCACAGCACGAACAAATCGACGATAACCAAAGAGTTGGTAAAGGGACGCCTAGTTTTGGATTAGCATTAGGTTTGATTGCTTTGCCATTAATTATGATTAGTTTAAATACTATTGGTAGTCGCTTTGTTGAAAAAGACTCTGATTTATATAATTGGTTAGCCTTTATAGGTCATCCATTTACTGCAATTTTAGTTGCCTGCCTAATGGCATTTTATTTGCTCGGCGCAAGGCGCGGTGTCCCTAATGCTAGAATCATGGAAATTTGTGGTAGTGCCTTACAACCTGCGGGAATTATTATTCTTGTCACTGGTGCCGGTGGGGTATTTAAACAAGTATTAGTTGATTCAGGAGTAGGTACGGCACTGGGTAATTACTTAGCTGGTTCAGGCTTACCGATTGTAATACTCGCTTTTGTATTATCAGCCGCTGTGCGGGTCATTCAAGGCTCTGCGACAGTAGCTATGCTTACAGCGTGTGGTTTAATTATACCAATGCTCCAGCCTTTAGGACTTGATGGAGCGCAGCTTGCCGCTGTTACCATCGCTATTGGTGGGGGCTCTATTGTGCTCTC
The DNA here is from genome assembly GCF_002863625.1 of Pseudoalteromonas sp. MelDa3. Taxonomy (NCBI): domain Bacteria; kingdom Pseudomonadati; phylum Pseudomonadota; class Gammaproteobacteria; order Alteromonadales; family Pseudoalteromonadaceae; genus Pseudoalteromonas; species Pseudoalteromonas sp. MelDa3. The sequence continues at coordinate 9,363 of NZ_PJBR01000119.1, forward strand.
CCATGTAAACGACTCAGGATTTTGGTTAGCGAGTCGCTATCTCGGTTTGAGCGAAATGCAAACTCTTAAAACATGGACAGTAATGGAAACCATTATTGGTACTGTTGGCGCACTTGTCGCTATGATTATTTCTCTGTTTTTGTAAAATTACAGTATGTAGAGTTATCATCACACACATAAAAATTACCTGGGCCTTTTGTTATTTAGGCTCATGTAATTTGAGTATTTAAACACTCCCACCTAGATGAACTATATAACCAGTATCAATTACTTGCTTATAATTCATGCTAGTATCCAAATCGGAATTAATCCGGCTCAACAACTCTCTTCCCGCAACATTACCTATTTGATAACGAGGGGTGATCACACTTGCTAATTGAGGCACCATTGCTTGGCCAATATCATGACCATGAAAACCCACAATCCCCATTTGGCTAGGCACTAAAATGTTGTTCCGCTGGCACTCAAAAATAGCCCCAATTGCTAAATCATCATTAGTGCAAAATAAACAGTCAGTATTTGGGTAGTCAGTACGCGCTTTTTGTAAAAGTTCAGCGCCTAAACTGTAAGATGAAGCTTGATCAGTCATCACACTTTTAGGCGTAAAGCCTTTAGCTAACATAGCATCTGAATAACCTTGAAATTTTAGGCGTGTTCGTACATCGAGCCTCGCACCTATATATACAATATTGCGATAGCCTTTATTTAAAAGTGCTGTCGTCATATCAAAAGCGGCTTTAACGTTATCAAAACCAACCGCTTGCTGCATAGGAGAGTGATGAGTATCCATTATTTCAATCACAGGTACACCTGACATTTCAATCATTTTTAGCGTTCTGTCTGTGTGTGTGGTTTCTGATAAAATTAAACCATCAACGTGGTACGACAATAAATACTCAACCCGTCTTTCTTCAATTTCAGGATTGTAACCATAATGGGCCAACATTGTTTGATATCCTGCAGGCCCTGTCACATCTTCAATACCTCTTATAACTTGAGCAAACACATGATTCGTTAACGATGGGACTAGTACACCAATAGAATAGCTTTTAGCATTAGAGAGTAAATCAGGGGCTTTATTTGCAATGTAACCTAGCGTATCAATAGCTGCACTAATTTTAGTGCGAGTAGACTCTGATACTTTTTCGGGGTTACGTAAATAACGACTCACCGTCATTTTGGTTACACCAACCGCATCGGCAATATCTTGAAGAGAAGAACGTTTGTTTTTTTTCATCACACACAATTATATAAAATGTTACTTGTAACATACCAACTATTGCGAAAAATCACTACTTTTAGCCATTTTTATTTAGGTTATCGCTAAGCGATTACCTAAGAGATTTAAATAACCTAGACCTATTTTAATGAATAAATCTGTATTTGTACCAATAACATTAAACAGAGGCTCAGATACTCCGAGCCTCATCGTAATTAAAAACTTATAGCAATCTCAACAATTGCGAACCAGGTATGCCGCTTTGTGGTAATAGCGCGGGGGTAACTGCAAATACTTCTGGAATTTTACTTTTAATTTCATCCATCTTTTTACGGTTATTTTGTTTATCATAAACATAATATTTAAGGATATTTCCGTATACATTGTCTTTTGCATCAACCTGCTCTAGGGTTTTTAATGCTTTATCGTAATCAGCAAGGTAAATGTATGCCAGTGCTAAGTTATCAGCAGAGCCAACATGTAGCTTCCCTTCAAGCTGTTTTGATAAATCTTCAAGCTCTGCAACAGCAAGCTCATAACGCCCTAGCTGTATATAGGCCGTTGCTAATGAATTTTTTAAAAAGTAAGGTGGGTTACTGCCCGGCTCGTACCATTTTTCGTAAGCACTCAATATGTCTTCATATTGCTCAAGTTTAGAGTAAACGTGATTTAGCAGCCTAAAGCTTTGTAGTTTGATTTCAGCTTCTTCAAAACCAGTAAGTTTGTCTCTATTCAAGTGCCAATCTTGAATGCCTTGCGCAGCTTGGTTTAACAGTTCAGGGGTATCACTTTTTGCCTCAGCAGCACTTTTTAGAAGCTGTGCAAGTTGTTGTTTATATTCTTCACTTTTAACAGGAGCCTGAGACGTATTATTACTTGGCTGCTTGTTATCTGAACTACCGTCTACAATTTGTGCTGCAGCTAAAGCACTAAAAGACATTGCCGCCGCAACCATAACCAAATATTTACTTTTCATTGTTTTTTCCTTGTTTAACATTTTGATCCTCTGAATATTAAAACTCTTAGAATGAGCAATATTCAAAAGTGGGGGGGTAAAAAAGTTAGGCGAGCTTTTAGCACTTTGCTCTTGTAGCAATAAACTGGCTAAATCCAATTGGTATTTACCTTTTAGCTTTTGCATACACAACTCATCACAGCTAAGTTCGAGTTGCTCCCTTGCTAAACCAGTTAACTTTAAGCAAATAGGATTCCACCAAAAAACGCTTTCTATAAAACAAATAAGCCACGTCCAATAAATATCACCTTGTTGTAAATGAATTACCTCGTGTTGAATGACTGAATCTAATTCTTTACGATGTGTCATCGTCGACTCTAACCAAATAACAGGCTTTATTAACCCGGTAGCAAAAGCAGGTTCTGTATGGGTTGTTAGTCTGATTGGATACTGATTGTTAATGTGTTTAAGTTCATGACTTGGCTTTGAGTTAATGTATAAATTTTTTATAAGCTTTACATATAAGCCCATGCGTAATAAAACAATCCAAAACCAGCTAAAACTAAAACCATAAAAACAGTACTAAGTGATGGCAATAAGTCCCATATACTCATATCGCTTTGTAATTCGTCCTTAGTTGCTACTTGTTCAGCATTTGGTATTAATGCTTTAACATCGGGAATCAATTGCGCCACGTTAAATGTGTAACGATTTTCCCCTTCAAATAAGGGTAACTGGGAAAAATATTGCCAAGGGACAAACCAACATGCCAAAGCAGTCATTAAAATGTAAAAGTTTAATCGTGCTGGGGCATTTTTTAGTCCTTTTACTGTAAGCAAAATACATAAGCTAATAAGTGTGCAAGTTAGTAAATAATCCGTCATTACCCTCTCCTTTAATCTAACTTCTTATTTTTTAAAAGCGTTTGTAAATATTCTATATCTTCATCATTTAGCTTTTCTTCTTTGATAAAGTGGGCAATTAAACTACGAGAATTACCTTTAAAAAATCGTTGCATAAAACTAGGCATAGCTTGCTCCGATAATGTGTCTTGAGTAACTATTGTTCTAAAAACAATAGCTCGCCCTTCATGTCCACAACGCTCAATCGCTCCTTTGTGTTCTAACCTATCTACAATAGTTTTAACTGTTGTATAGGCTACTTTTTTATCTTTTTGCTTATCAGCTAAAAGCACTTTATGTAGTTGACTCGCGGTACAGGGTTCTTCCTGCCAGAGCAGCTGCATAATATCCATTTCAAAATCACTAAGTTTCATTGTCGCTCCTATTACTACACTTGTAGTGGTACTGTTACAAATGTAGTAGTAAGTAATCTTAGTGTCAATACAAAATTGACATGTGAATAAAAAACAAGCGGT
>NZ_PJBR01000012.1:0-54089 GCF_002863625.1 Pseudoalteromonas sp. MelDa3
TGACTTATACAGGCCCTCAAAAAAGCCCAAGTCTGAAGAGATAAAACCAAAAAACACCAATTACAAAGAGCTAAGAAAGCACGACGCGACTAAAAACCAAGGCGTATCGCACTACTTAGTCTAATTTTATTACGCTTGGGACTTCTCATGTTCTAAAAATGCTTTAATGCAGTTTATTTCTGCAAGTTTTACTTCTTCGCCTATTTCAGGGCCTTTTTTGCCATTTTTAAGTGCATCTTGCACTACTTGTTTCTTATCCATTTTTTGCAGTTCAGTATGAATTGCTCGCAGTTTAGCTGCTTGCGGGTATGGCTTATCTACCAGTGTTTCACCACGCCCTTGCGCATCGCATTGGCATGCTTGGGTAAACGCTATAAAACGTTCTGGGTGTACCAACGCATTTAAGTTAGTCACTATTAGCTTGTGAATGGTTTGCGGCCTTAACTGATCAATCGTGTGGCAAAGGGTGTGATTATCACTGGTGAGTACACCAACATCGCGAAAACGGTTAGGTACTTTTAAGCGCTCACAAAACTTTTCAATAACGGCAACGCCTTCGCGTTCGTGTCCACGTAGGTTTCCATACTTTTTAAAACTAAGCGCTTTTCCAAAATCATGGGTAAGTGCAGCAAAGCGTGCTTCTAAGTTAAAATTTAAATCGGCTGCACGCCTAAGTACCAACATAGTATGCACAAATACATCCCCTTCAGGATGATGGTTTGCCGGTTGCTGTACATTAACCATGCGCTCAAGTTCTGGAAAAACACCTAAACCTTGCAGTGCTTCAAAATAAAGCTCAGGGTGCTTTTCACCCAGTGCTTTTTCGGTTTCAAGCCACACGCGCTCAGGTACTAAATGATTTAGCTCACCTTTATTTTTAAGCTCGCGCATTAATGCATACGTACTTGGGTGAATACGCCAATCACTGCCATAGCGCGCTAAAAAACGGGCAATACGCAGTACTCGAACAGGGTCCTCTACAAATGCCTCAGTGGTGTGGCGCAGTGTTTTATTTTGTAAGTCAGTTTGGCCATTAAACGGGTCAATAATATTACCGTGTTCATCAAGCGCCATTGAATTTATGGTTAAATCGCGTCTTGCTAAATCTTCTTCGAGCGTTACCGTTGGGCTGGCATCAACCACAAAGCCAGTATAGCCTTTGCCGCTTTTACGCTCTGTGCGCCCAAGTGCATATTCTTCTTTTGTTTTTGGGTGCAAGTAAACCGGAAAGTCGCTACCTATTGGTACAAAACCGAGCGACTGCATTGTGTCTGGCGTTTCACCAATCACTACATAATCGTTATCTTTTGATTTTATATTTAGCAGTTTGTCGCGCACTGCACCACCAACGAGGTAAACTTTTTTTAAGTTACTTTTCACTTTATTCCCATAAACATTAATAAAATTGTTTGATACTAATCATAACATTAATTAAAAAATTCTGCGGTGTTTGCCAAGCTTAAGTAAGCTCATTACAATGGCGCATTATTTTCAGCTATAGCCTCACAACTAATGAAAAACCATTCATCAAAAAAAGAACTTATGTTACTACCCATTTTATTAGTGGTTATTTTAATGTGTGTGGCGGGTCACTTTTTACTACAAGCAAATTTTCAAGACAGTAATGTGGTTGAATACATGTTAGCAGCACTGCCGTTTGCTATGTTTGGATTGGTTATTGTGGCGTTTAAAATGGCGGCTAAAAGCGAAAAGGATGAACAAAACGAGCAGGACTCTTAATCCTGCTTAGTTTTAGCTACTTATTATAATTTAAAGTATGTGATAGCCAAACCAGTCTGGCTTTATAGGCTGCGATATACCGCTGGGCGTGAGCTTAATGTTTAGCTGGCTGTCGAGTAAATCAATCGCAAAACAATCGTCTACGTCATGTAAATCATCTTTATGAATATGGCTAAGCCCTGCGAGTAAATCGTTTTTAGCTCGCTCTTTAGCTTCATGGCTACTGCTTGCAACATACAGTGCAAAGTCGTGTTGCTCAGCCATAGAATCACTTCTGTAAGCGCCTAAATTTACAAAATAGAGTTGTTTATTTTGTTCAATGTACGTATCAACAATCTCTACTTTAAAGCCATCAATATCATTAATTGCCATGTAGCTATCCATGTGAACACTACTTCTGTCGCCTACCCATTGGCTTTTTAACTTTGTATAAGTTTGCTCGATGTTTTGCCCTACAACAAAACGAATATCATGCATTTCAATGTGGCATCCTTGAATTCGCCCGCCTAAATACACCATAAATAACTGCATGCTTTTCCTTAACCTAAATTATCAACATCAATATTATGCTTTTTAATCAACTTATAAAAATCTGAGCGATTGCGCTTGGCAAGCTTAGCGCCTTCGGCTACGTTACCACCTGCCATTTTTAAAGTGTTAATCACATAGTCGCGCTCAAACTCTTTTTTAGCGTCGTTTAGTGATAATGGTTCTACGTTTGTTTCGTTACTATTTAGCGCAGCTAATACTAAGTGCTCTGAAATAACATCGCTTGGCGTTAATGCTACAACCTGCTCTACTACGTTTTGTAGTTGGCGGATATTACCTGGCCAGTCGTAACGCACAAGCGCATGCATAGCATCGCTTGCAAAGTGTTTTTCAGTTTGCTTCATGCGCTTAGCAATGCTTGCACTAAAGTGCTGTGCTAATAAGCTTATATCTTCGCGGCGCTCACACAATGGCGGTAATTTTAAATTAACTACGTTTAAGCGATAGTATAAATCTTCTCTAAATTGCTGGTTTAAAATAGCTTCAGGAAGATTTTTATGTGTTGCCGATACGATTCGTACATCAATCGCAATTTCTTCTTGAAAGCCTACGGGGCGAATTGTTTTTTCTTGTAATACGCGCAGTAACTTAACCTGCAAGTTAAGTGGCATATCGCCTATCTCGTCTAAAAATAGCGTGCCGCCCTCAGCTTGCTGAAACAAACCTTGATGATCTTTAATTGCGCCCGTAAACGAGCCTTTTTTATGACCAAATAATTCTGACTCTAAAAGCTCACCCGGTACAGCGCCGCAGTTAATTGCAACGAAAGGGCCACCGCTTACATGACTATGCTGATGAATCGCCTGTGCGAGTAGCTCTTTACCTGTACCACTAGCCCCCGAAATCAATACATTAACTTGCGTTGGCCCAAGTAGTTTTACTTGCTCTAACAAGTGCAGCATTGCACCACTGCGCGTAACTATATTACTTTTAGGTGCTGCTTCATCTGCATTAACACCATGTATTTCTATCGCTTTAGCAAGGCTGTCAAATAGCTCATCTTTATCTACAGGTTTAGTTATAAATGCAAAAATGCCCTGCTTAGTTGCCTCTACGGCATCAGGAATTGAGCCGTGCGCTGTCATCATAATGACAGGTAATGCAGGGTAGCGGCTTTGCAACTGACGATGCAGTGCCATGCCATCCATTTCATCCATACGTAGGTCGGTTATTACGGCGTCAAACACTTGGCTTTTAAGTATTTGTAGTGCGGTTAAGCCGCTTTCACAGGTCGTTACTTCGTATCCTTTTGATTCGATACGAATAGCGAGCAGTTTTAATAAGCTAGCGTCGTCGTCAACGAGTAATACTTTTGCACCTTGCACTTTAGTTGCTGCCATAGTTACTGCTCCTTAGTTTCTTCTCGTAGTAAAAGCTGCTGCTCAATTGTTGCTAACGATGAGAGGGTTTCTTGCATTTTATTATTAAGTGCTTGCTGCTCTTTTTTAGCATTTATTTGCATAGTCACTTGCTGCTTTTGAAGCCATAAATATTGCTTTATATCATCTGGCCAAAAGTAAGCTAAATCGAGTTTTAGCAACTTAGTCATTACCGTATTTGGATCATCACTTATGTTTAAGCACATAAATTTAAAAAAACGTTTAAGGTCGTTTTCACCTGTAAAAATATCTTTTTTTGGTACCAATTTAAACCCGCCACACTGATTAGCGTGCCATGCAATAACTTGCTCTGCAGGCGGATAGCTAGGTTCAATTTTTGGTCTGGGTTTTGGACTAGGTTTACTGTTTTTGTCGTTTGCTATTTTGGTATCGACCACAGGTGCAGGTGTAATTGACACACGCTCTTCTTGCCCATTAGTAATTTCACAACCTGATATAACCATGCTGCTACTGAGCACACATAAAATAGCGATTAAACGCAAGCGCATGTTAATTAACTCCTAGATTTTTTGTTATGGGAATTTTAATTGAAAACCGGCAACCATCCGGCTCGTTATGCTCAACAGTAAGTGTACCTCTTAGCTGTTCAACAGATTCTTTCACAATAGTTAAGCCAAGCCCACTGCCTTGCAGCGTAACATTTTTACTGTGTTTACCTTGATAAAATGCGCTGAAAATTTGAGTTTTTTCTTGCTCTTTAATACCGCACCCTTTATCAAGCACACCAATGCAAAGTTGGTTTTGCTCAAGTGCTAAATTAATAGTAACGCTTTGCTTATCTTGTGAAAATTTTAAGCCATTTGAAATAAGCTGAATTAAAATCATCTCAATAAGCTCACTAGGTAAAGCAAGCTGTTTATTAGGTAAGTTATTTTGCCATTGCAGAGCTTGCTGACGCGCACTTAAGCGATGTTCAAAATGGCTATTAATTTTATTAATAAGATAGCTAAACTCAACTTCGCTTAGGCTGTCTTTACTGGTGCGAATAGCATTATAACTCAGCAGGCTGTCAATCATTGTACGAAGGCGCACCATAGATTGGCTAATAAGCTCAAGCACTGCTTTTTGCTCAGCAGTAACTGGGCCTACTATTTCATCAGTTAGTAAATCAGTGCCTTCGACCATTGAAGCAAGCGGCGTTTTTAGCTCATGGGTAACATGGCGTAAAAAAGTATCTTTTTGCTGCTCAAGCATGTGAAGTTGCTCTTGCACCCATTGGAGTTTTTCTCCTAGCTCAACTAGCTCAGCGGAGCCTTTCACAGATATTTTTTGCTGCCAATGTCCCTGCCCTAGCTTATCAATAACCGTAGTTAACCCTTTTAGTCGCCCACTTATACGCCATAAAAAACCACCACCAACAATTAAAGTAAGCGGAATAAGTGCCACCAGCCAGTTTATAAATGAAGTTTGTAGGCTTGTAAGCTCATTTTGGTTATTGGTAATTTGCGCTTCATTTTTATCACGTAACCATAAAGTAAGCTCAGCAACTAAATCGCTCACTGGCACAAATAGCTCCGCTTGCTGTTGTTTTTTCTCAACAAGCTCTACATGCGCTGTTTGTAAGGTGGCATATAAGCGTTGCCATTGGTGGGTGTAATCTTTAACCGTGTTTACAAATTTAAGTTCATCAATACTTTGCAGGGATGATTGCCATTTATCGACAATGAGCTTATCTAACGATTCGCTTTTTAATACCCAGTTTTGCCTAGTGGCGCGCTCAAGGCTGTTGAGTTCTTGTTTTAGAGTATTGAACGATTTGGTAACTTGGTAGTTGTTACTCACGATACTTTGAGTCACTGCTAATTGCTTGTTAAGCGCATTTAAAAATACAATCACCACTATAGAAAGCGGGAGTAACGAAAGCAGCATACTCATTGCAAATTGCCCAATTAAATTAGGCCGCCAGTTAAGCATTGCATGGTATTTTTTAGCTATGGTTGCTGGCATTTCGTTTAGTCCTTTTAAGTTAAGCGTTCTATTATTAAGTGCTTACCTTATACACTAGCTGAACCAGCAATTATATTTAATACGATTAACAGCCAGCGCTACAAAAACAATGTGTCGCCAAATAGAGACAACGTAAACCATTGATTTTTAAACCCTACCTTTAATCTCACTACATAGTGTTGCAAAAGGTACACAAAAATTACAATAAACCCCGTAAAAACTTCTCACCCCCTTTAAGTTAAAAATATAAACACCTGAAAATTAACAATAATTATTTTTGGCATCATTTTTGTAATAGGAGTAATAACTTTAATCAATAAGGAAATAATTATGAACAAACGCATTTTAGTAATTTCATCATTACTGGCTTTAGGCTTTTTAGGCGCTAACGCACACGCAATGGACGTTCACGCGACTTTTAACGAGCTTGATAAAGACAGTAACGGCACATTAAGTGAAGCCGAAGCAGGTGAAGATGCCGTGTTACACGAGAATTTTTTACAAATTGATACTAATCAAGATGGGCAATTGTCGCTAGATGAATTCAAAAAATTTATTCAATAAACTCATTTAATAAGGAACGTGATTATGAAACAACTTATAGCCGCTTTTTCATTAATGTTTTTAGCAATTAGTGCCACCGTAATTGCATCGCCAACAAACGTGCGCTTTGCCCATTTAGATAAAGATATGGATGGACAAATATCAATTGTAGAAGCTAAGGAAGACAAGGAAGTAATGAGACAATTTGCCGACTTAGATGAAGACGGTGATGAAAAAGTCTCAAAAAAAGAATTTGAAAGCTTTAAGCCTTAATGAGTAATTACTGATTAAGCTTTACTTAAGCTTGTTACAAGTAAACTGAATTTAAAAGCATTTGCCATAATCCCTGAGGGAGTGTGTAAAAGGATTTAATGTTGGGAGTTAAATTACGGCAAGTGCTTTTTTCCTTTTTACTTTATTTTAGCCACGAACTTTTAATACATCTTTTGGAAGGAAGACCATGAAGATACTTTCCCTTGTTATAAGCATTTTAATGCTATTAAGTTTTGATGCCGCGGCACTTGATGTAAAGCAGCGCTTTGATCACCTAGATAGTGATAAAAGTGGCTATTTAACACACGACGAACTTGATCCCCAACCACAACTTTTAAACACCTTTGTAAAATGGGACAAAAACCAAGATAACCAAATTTCGCTAGTCGAATTTAAAAGTTATCTAACTAACAACCTTTACTAAGTGATTTGTATGAAAAGTATTAGCTATATAACGCTGCTGGCGTTTAGTATTTTTAGCGCATCTAGTTTTGCCGCAAGTAACGACATTGCAAAGCAATTTAAAAAGCTAGACAGGAATAAAGACGGTTTTTTATCACGTTCAGAAACCGCTATAGACCCGGCTTTGTGGTCACGGTTTTCAAGCTACGACAGTGACAAAGACGGTAAATTAGCATTAAATGAATATGGCTTATATGCAAGTAAGTAGTTTTATAGCTAGGTAAACAAGCACCTAGCTTATTATATTTATATCTATTAATTACGTTCAGGCTTTATTTTTAGAACAATGCGCCAAATACTCTGCATCAGTAGGTTTTGGGCTCACCATAAAATCCATTTTGAGATAAGTTAGAATAGATTGCTTACTCGTATTTTCAGTTGTCGCTTTCCAGCGCCATAAACCCACAGCAGCTGCCGCGTTATTATCAAACACGCCCTCAGGGTAAGACGAGATAACCTTATACCCTTGGGCTTCACCTTGTGAATTAATTAACATAGCAAGCTCAACACAACCTGAAATACTTTTCTTTGCAGCTTCTATCGGATATCGCGGCTCTACTCTTTTAACAACATCCCAGTATTCACCGGCCTTACTTCGCAGTTCAGGACTCGATAAATCAATAAAACTCTGCATTTCATCGCTTACTTGTTTATCAGACGTTGAACTACAGGCTGTTAGCATCATACTCAAGGGGAGTAATAAATAGAGAGCTTTCATAGCATTTCCTTATGCTTTATTGATTGTTTTACATACTAAATAATTACATCAATTACCTATTTTGTAAACAGTTAATATAGAGAAAAGCCTTAAAATGAGGTCTATCAATTCATTGGTATTATAAAATCAAGTTTGTTAATGTAAGTAAATTAACAATAAAAATTAAGTAACTATGCCACTCAAAAAAATAATCAAACCACTCATACTAGCCAGCCTTTGCGCTAGTTCTAGTTACACTCTCGCACAAACAAAAGTAATTTATAACGCCAATGGTTATACCCCTTTATACAAAGGTGAAGTACAGCAGTTTTCTACCCTCGTTATTAAAAATGGCAAGGTAGTTAAGCTCGGTAGCGAAACACTTAAAGATAGCTACCCAGATGCCAAGCTAATTGACGCGCACGGTAATACCTTATTACCTGGCTTAATTGATGCTCATGGGCACGTTATTGGCCTTGGCGACAATTTATCGCAACTTGACGTACGCGGCGCAACATCGGTTGATGAAGTAACAAATAAACTAAAAGTATTTGCCGATAACAAACAAGGTTGGATTATTGGGCGAGGTTGGAACCAAGAGCTTTGGGCTGATACACGCTTTCCTACAGCTAAAAATTTAGACAAAGTAGTGAGCGATCGACCGGTGGTTCTTTCGCGGGTTGATAGTCACGCCATTTGGGTTAATTCAAAAGCGCTCGAACTTGCTGGTATTAACGCCCAAACAAAAGCGCCTGAAGGCGGTGAAATAATTAAAGACGAATTTGGCAATCCTACGGGTATTTTTGTAGATAAAGCAGAATCGCTAATTACCCAGCATATGCCAGCCCCTTCAAAGCAAGATATAAGTGACTCACTAGATGCAGCAGGTAAGCATTTATTAAGTTTAGGCATTACCTCTACTCACGATGCAGGTATTGATAAAGCCACATGGGAGGTTTACAAAGAGCGCGGCGACCTTGGTAATTTACCGCTACGTATTGTGGCAATGTTAAGTGGTGCAAGCCCTGATTTAGATACAATGTTAAAGGCAGGCCGATACCACGACAAAAATGACTTTATGGAAATTCGCAGTGTTAAAGTTTACGCCGATGGCGCACTTGGCTCTCGCGGAGCCGCTCTGATTGAAGAATACGCAGACAGACCTGGTCACCATGGTTTAATGCTTGAAACACAAGAAAAACTCGAAGCGCTCTTTACACAAAGCTTTAAAAGCGGCTTTAGCGCAAATACCCACGCAATTGGCGATAAAGCAAATAAAGTAGTACTTGATGCTTATCAAAATGTGTTTAAAAAAACGGGCGGTATATTACTACGTAACCGAATAGAGCACGCACAAATTGTAACGCCTGAGGATATCCCTCGCTTTAAAGCGTTAAAAATAATCCCTTCAATGCAGCCAGTACATGCCACATCTGATATGCATATGGCAGAGCAACGCTTAACTGAAAAACAATTAAGCGGTGCCTATGCTTGGCAAACATTTTTAAAGCAAGGATCGGTTGTTGCAGCAGGCTCTGATTACCCGGTAGAGCTTGCAAATCCATTTGATGGTTTGTATTCAGCCATTACACGCATGGATCATAACAAACTACCTGAAAACGGCTGGCGCGCAAGTGAAGTACTAAGCCGCGAAGATGCATTACGTGCATTTACTCTCGGTGGCGCTTATTCAGCTCATCAAGAATTTAAGGTGGGTAGTTTAGAAAAAGGTAAATGGGCCGACTTTATTTTAATTGATAAAGACTACTTTAAAGTACCTGTTGACGAGATATACAAAACAAACGTACTGCAAACATGGGTAGCAGGTAAGCTTCGCTATAAAAAAGAAGAGGTTACAAAAGCACCATAATCAAAAATAAACAAATTAATTATTAAATTTAATTAAAGTAATCAAAAAGTGTGTCGATAAGGAGGGGTATTTATAAAATCCCCTTATGTTTCAGGAAGAAAACATGTTATCAAAAAAAATAACTCTTACTTTATCGGCACTTTTTACACTATCACTCTCAGCTTGCTCTACCCATCCTGTTTACAATGGACATGCACCACATAACAATATTGGCTATAATAATGCCCATAATCGCTATGCTGAAAATAACCAGCCGCGCGTGAGTAATTGGCAATTTCCAGAAAATAACTACCGCCCAATTAACAGCAGTAAGTTACTAAGTAATTACACAGAGCAATTAGCAATGAAACTAATTGAGAATATGAATTACATAAATAGTAGCACGCCTATCGCTATAACTTCGTTTGTAAATTTAGACGACAACCTGCAAACTACTAATATTTTTGGCAATCATTTAGCTGAAAGCTTTATTACTGAATTACAAGAGTTTGGTTTGTCTGTTGTTGATTATAAGCACACAGGCACAGTGCACGTGACACCGATGGGTGATTTCTCATTTAGCCGTAATGGCAAAGATATTAAAGGCTACCCACATATTGAATACACTTTAACTGGCACGCTTACATACACCAACCGCGGTGTTGTTGTTAATGCTCGTATTATTGGCGCTAAATCTAAAGTAGTGGTGTCATCAGCTAAAGGGTTTATTCCCAGCTTTGTGGTTGAATCGCTATACCCTACTCGCAGAACAGATGGAATAGTACTAGACGCTATTCAATAAAACTAAAAAGGGTTAACGCAAGTTAACCCTTTTTAGTTTGTGTAATAAACATGTTTAGCTAAACATGTTTTTCACATCTTTTAGCATATCGTTGTATTCATCACTTGTGAATAATTGCATAGACGGTATTACACCTTTATCTATGTACGTTTGCAGCGCTGCTGACTTATCAGAAACCTGTAATGTTCCCTCTAAAATAGCGCCTACTCGAATAAAGTCTACGTAACTAACTTTATCAGGTTTGTAACTTGGATCTGCCCAGCTTAGAGCTACATCAACAAACTCTTTAGGAAATTCCCACGCTTGCATAATAGATGAGCCAATTTTTCCACTCAGCTTTTGAATTGCGTGCGCTAAAAAGCTTGGGTTGGCAAACACTTCAGGGTGGCGCTCAGCTTCTGTTAAAATTGGTAATACACCAATATTATAAACAAGCGCAGCTAATGTAATCGAATCACGATTTAATGAAGTGTGTTTATTGTTTTTTAAGTAAAACTCCATGAGTGTTATTGAATGGCTAGCAACGGTTAATGTTTTTTGCCAAGCCTTGCCCATGTAGCCTTTAATCAGCTCATTGTTTGATACAAATAATTGCTCCATAGCCATAGCTGTTGCAATATTTTTAATTTGGCGCAACCCAATGCGAGTCACTGCTTGTTGTAAATTAGATACTTTTACAGAACGTCCCATAATCGCACTATTAGCTACTTTTATCATACGAGCTGAAAGCGCTGGGTCTTGTGAGATTACATCTGACATTTGCATTAAATTCACATCAGGGTTATCTGCAGCTTGGCGAACCTTAATCGCTACTTCAGGTAGCGTTGGTAAAACCAACGTATCGTTATTTATTCTATCGACTAGAATCGTTAATAAAGCGTTTTCTGTAGACATAAAGCTGCCGTCCTTTTGTGTTCAGCCTGTAAAGTAACTGCAAACTCAGGCAGTTAATTTTCGTATTAGTAATATAATTAGTATTGTCTAACTTACCGATAAAGTTAAGAAAATTATAGAAGTTTATTTTTATTTATAATGCTTTATCGCTCATGCCTGCCTTACAACGCCAAATACTTGCTATTTACTATTTAGTTTTGCTTTAATGCACTCACAATAAGGAAGCGTTTGTACATATTTAGTTTTTTAACTAAAGCAGTACAAATTATTAAACTTACTTTTTAACAGGCAATATAATGATCTTAAATAAAATTAGCCAAGCAATTATGCTCTCTGGTGTCGTTTTTCTTAGTGCATGTTCTGAACAAGCGCCGTCTTCTACCGACAACACAGCCACAGAGCTTGCTCAAAAAAGCAGTGCACAATCAGGCCCTGGGCTTATTAATGCAAATAACCAACGTTTAGATATTTACACCGACTTTAGCTTACAAAGTGATTTATCGCACTTAAGCGATAACCAACGAGCAATGGTTGCAAAGCTTATTGATGCTTCAAAAATAATGGATGAGTTATTTTGGAAACAATCTTTTGGCGAAAATAAAGACGCTTTTTTAGCAAAACTAAACGACGACAAAGTACGTAAATTTGCCGATATTAACTACGGTCCATGGGATCGTTTAAATGGTGATGAAGCTTTTTTATCGGGTTATAAAGAAAAACCACTTGGTGCGCAGTTTTACCCTGCAGACATCACTAAAGAAGAATTAAACAATGCCGATGTTGAAGACAAAACAGGTCTTTACTCTGTTATTAAACGTGATGAGCAAGGCAAACTTTACAGCGTACCTTACTCTAAAGAGTATGCTACTGAACTTGCAAAAGCAGCCGAGCTGCTACGTGAAGCAAGTAAGCTTGCTGACGATAAAGAATTCGCTAATTACCTAAACCTACGTGCTGATGCCCTACAAAAAGATGATTTTCAAGTATCTGATTTTGCATGGATGGATATGAAGAATAACCCTATTGATGTGGTTATTGGTCCTATTGAGACTTACGAAGACCAGTTGTTTGGTTACCGTGCTGCTTATGAGTCTTATGTATTAATTAAAGATCTAAAATGGAGCGAACGCCTAGCTAAATTTGCAGCATTTTTACCTGAGCTTCAAAAAGATTTACCTGTTGATGCTAAGTACAAACAGGAAGTACCTGGCTCTGACGCCGACTTAAACGCTTATGATGTTGTTTATTACGCAGGTCACTCTAACGCTGGTAGTAAAACAATAGCGATTAACCTGCCAAACGATGAGCAAGTACAATTAGAAAAAGGTACTCGCCGCCTACAACTTAAAAATGCAATGCGTGCTAAGTTTGACAAAATTTTAGTACCAATTTCAAAGCAGTTAATTGTACCTGAACAACGTAAGCATATTACTTTCAATGCATTTTTTGCTAACACCATGTTTCACGAAGTGGCTCACGGTCTAGGTATTAAAAATACCATTACAGGTAAAGGTACTGTTCGCCAATCTCTACAAGAACACGCAAGTGCACTTGAGGAAGGCAAAGCCGATATACTTGGTTTATATATGGTTGAGCAGTTGCTTAAAAAAGGCGAGATTACTGAAGGTACACTTGAAGATTACTACACAACCTTTATGGCTGGTATTTTCCGCTCAGTACGTTTTGGTGCATCAAGCGCACATGGTCAAGCAAACATGATTCGCTTTAACTTTTTTGCACAAGAAGGCGCATTTTCTAAAAATGAAGCCGGTTTATATCGCGTTAATATGGAAAAAATGAGCATTGCAATGGCTAAGCTTTCTCGCTTAATTTTGACCTTGCAAGGTGATGGCGATTACGAAAAAGTAGACCAGCTAATTGCAACTCATGGCGACATTAAAGAAGAACTTGCTAAAGACTTAGAAAAACTAAGCAAAGCAAATATTCCTGTAGATGTAACGTTTAAGCAAGGTAAAGAAGTACTAGGGCTTAAATAAGCTTAGTTAAACTTAGCTAAACCCTAAAAAAGCGTTGCAGTTTAAAACTGTAGCGCTTTTTTTAACTCTGTAATTTGTAGTTCTGTATACGGTACTGCTGGATATTTACCCCAAATTGGCGCAGGCCAGGCAGCATCAGTCGTAAAACGTGCTATATGATGAATATGTAATTGCGGCACCATGTTTCCCAAAGCAGCAATGTTTAACTTATCAGGCTTAAATACATTCATAATCAACTTGCTTAGCTTTGCAGACTCTTTTAAATACACAATTTGATCACCCTCAGATAAATCAATAATCTCTCTTAAGGCAGGTTGCCTTGGTACTAATACAAACCATGGATACTGACTATCGTTCAACAAAAGTACTTTACACAGCGGCCAATCGGCAAGGTCTATACAGTCACGTTTAAGCTCTGGGGCTAATTCGAATTCAGGGTTAGTCATTATTATGTCCTGCTTAGTCTTTAATAATTGACACTTTATAGCATTTAGTTGCAGTTGCACACGCTTGGCTTTACCATTCAAAGTAATATTTATAAAAGCGAAGGCAATCTTGTGCTAAAAAAAATAAAACACCTTTCACTTGCCCTGCCATTAATAGTTGGCGCTATTAGTGTTCAAGCAAAACCTTTATCGCTGGAGCGTATTTTTGACGATCCAAGCCTGTCGGGTAAGTCGCCGGTACAACTTAAATTTTCGCCGGATGGCAGCCGAGTAACTTATTTACAAGGTAAAAATGATGACTACAACCGCTACGATTTATGGGAATACAATTTAAAAGATAAAAAAAATCGTATTCTGGTTGATTCAGCTAAATTATTTTCAGGTCCAGAAAACCTCTCTGATGAAGAAAAAGCACGCCGTGAACGCCAGCGCATTTTTGGTAAAGGCATACTTGAATACAAATGGTCTAAAGATGGTAAAGCGCTTTTATTTCCATTAAACGGCGACCTTTATTATTACGAACTAGCATCAGGCAAAAGTAAAAAACTAACCGACACTGAAACATTTGAAACCGATGCACGTTTTTCACCTAAAGGTAACTATGTATCGTTTATTCGAGAGCAAAACCTTTATGCTTTAGAGCTTGAGTCAGGTAAAGAAATTCAGCTTAGCAAAGACGGTGGCGGCGTTATTAAAAACGGCATGGCCGAGTTTGTTGCTCAAGAAGAAATGAGCCGCATGACTGGCTACTGGTGGTCAGGTGACGAATCTAAAATTGCTTATACTCGTGTTGACGAAACCCCAGTAAAAGAAGCCATACGTAACGAGATTTACGCTGATGAAGTAAAACTATTTAATCAACGTTACCCATTTACAGGTACCGATAATGTCAAAATTCAACTTGGCGTAGTAAAACTAAACGATCAACAAGTAGATTGGATTGATTTAGGTAAAGACGAAGATATTTATATTGCCCGCGCTAAGTGGTTAAAAGATAGCGGTACACTGTCGTACCAATGGCAAAACCGCTCGCAACATAAACTAGAACTTCGTTTTTATAACAGCGAGTCAAAAACGCAAAAGGTAGCACTTACTGAAAACAGCGATACGTGGATTAACCTACACTTTGATCTTGAGTTTTTAAAAGACAAAAAACACTTTGTATGGGCATCTGAACGCGACGGTTTTAAACACTTATACCTATATCGCACAAATGGTCAGCTTGTTCGCCAAATTACATCTGGTGATTGGACTATTGATAGCTTAAAAGGCATTGATGAGAAAAAAGGCGTTGTGTACTTTGCTGGTCGTAAAGATACCCCCCTTGAAAGCCACTTATACAGCGCTCCTTTATTCAAAAAGGGTGAAACAAAACGTATTACCGAAAAAGGTCAGTACCATAATGTTGTAATAGCAAAAGACAATAAAACCTTTATCGATAATAGCTCATCTGACAACAAACCAAATTCAGCAGCACTTCGCAAAATAAATGGCGAATTTATTACGTGGCTTGAAGAAAACAAGCTAGACAGTAATCACCCGCTTACACCTTATTTAAGTGACTTAACAAAACCAGAGTACGGCACAATTAAAGCCGAAGATGGTCAAGTTATGCATTATCGCCTATTTAAACCAAGCAACGTAACCGATGGCAAAAAACACCCTGTTATTGTTAACGTATACGGTGGTCCGCATGCACAACGAGTAACGAATAGCTGGCGTAGTAAAAACTTGTATTTTCAGTACATGGCGCAACAAGGTTACGTCATTTTTCAACTCGACAACCGTGGTTCTTACAACCGAGGTAAAAAGTTTGAAGATGCTATTTACAAGCACTTAGGTGTAGTTGAAGTGGCAGATCAAATTAAAGGCGTAGAGTTTTTACGTACTCTTGATTTTGTAGACCCACAACGCATTGGTGTTTATGGTCATAGTTACGGTGGCTACATGGCACTTATGACTATGTTTAAAGCGGGTGACTACTTTCAAGCAGGCGTGTCAGGTGCACCTGTAACCGATTGGGCACTATACGATACACATTATACTGAGCGTTATTTAGGTCACCCTGATACAAACGCTAAGGGCTATGAAGACAGTGCTGTTTTTCCTTACGCTGATGGCTTAAAAGGTCCATTAATGATTTACCATGGCATGGCAGACGACAATGTGTTGTTTACTCATTCCACTAAATTATTTAAGCAGCTTCAAGATAATGAGAAACAGTTTGAAATGATGACCTACCCAGGCTCTAAACACAGCTTACGTGGTAAACAGGTACAAACGCACTTACATCAAACAATTACTAACTTCTTTAATCGTCATTTTGATGTTAAATAGTTAAACACGTTTAAAAAGTAGAATAAAGGCTGATTGATAAATCAGCCTTTTTTTTGTCTTAATGGTTGTTGAGCCTAGATTAAATATACTTTTTAGCTACGCTTATTCTATGCACCTATCAGTGCAAACTTATAAAGGATAAATGTATGCCCAACCTTCGTCGTTTTAGTATTTTCCAACGTTTCGCCATTTTGGTAGGAATTGTTGTTTTTGGTTTAATCGTATTAAGTATTTCTAGCTTAACTCATCAATACGATGCACTTAAAAACGAGCAATACCTAAAAACACAAAATGTAGTAGAAACCGCATATAGCGTTATTGATCATTATTATACGCTTGAGCAAAATAAAAAACTCACACAACAACAAGCTCAATCACAAGCAATGCAAGCCATTCGCGCCCTCAGATACGACAATACTAATTACTTTTGGATTAATAACTACCAACCAGAAATGATAATGCACCCCATAAAACCGGCACTCGAAGGAAAAGATTTAACCAATAATAAAGACCCAGACGGTAAAGCATTGTTTGTTGATATGGTAAATATTGTCAAAAGTTCTGGTGAAGGTTTTATACCGTATAAATGGCCAAAACCCGGAAAAGATAAACCTGTCGATAAAATTGCATTTGTTAAAGGATTTAACCAATGGCAATGGATTATTGGATCTGGTGTTTACCTTGATTCAATTGATACCGCATTTGAAGAACAACGAAATTTAATAATTATTAATGCCGTTGTAATGATATTTGCCGTTATTTTACTTAGTTACTACATAGGTAGGAGCATTGTTGCACCAACACGATTGGCCGCCGATATGATGAAAGATATATCGCAAGGTGAAGGCGATTTAACACGTAGTTTAAATGAAGAAGGAAATGACGAAATCTCAGAGCTATCTCATTCATTTAACTCTTTTATATCAAAAATGCGTAAATCTTTAGTTGATGTATCACAAAGCGCAACTGATGTGGGTGAACATGCATATACAGTTGATGAATCAAGTAAAACGAGTCACTCATACATTGAACTACAAAACGACAGTTCAACACAAGTAGCAGCCGCTATGGAGCAAATGACCCATCAAATACATGACGTAAGCCGTAATGCAGAAGCCGCTGAGCAAGCAGCAAACGATGCAGCTAAAAATGCATCTACTGGCAAAAATGTAGTGGCTCAAACAATTACAGCAATAGAAACACTTTCTAGCAATATAGAAACAGTAAGTCGTGTAACCGAAGACCTAGCAAACGAAAGTCACAATATTGGTTCAGTACTTGATGTTATTAGGAGTATTTCGGAGCAAACTAATTTGCTCGCATTAAACGCAGCAATTGAGGCAGCACGGGCGGGCGAACATGGTCGAGGCTTTGCTGTGGTTGCCGATGAAGTGCGCACTTTAGCAAGCCGTACAGGACAAAGCACTGATGAAATTCAAGCTATGATAACCAAACTTCAAGAAGGTGCAAAAGCAGCTGTTGAAGCCGTTAAATCAAGCCAAGCGCTTTCGCTTTCAACCGTAGAGCAAGCATCACTAGCTAATACGTCTCTTAATGAAATAGAAAGACTCGTATCGATAATCACAGAAATGAATAGTCAAATAGCTCGCGCCACAGAACAACAAACTCAAGCGGCCGATGAGGTTAATTTACGAATAAACGATTTGTCGCATTCAACCGAAAAGTCACTCGACAATACCAAGCAGTTAACCGGTGCCAGCGATAAGCTAAAACAAAGTAGCCAACAACTATCGAGCGTCGTTAATCTATTTAAACTAGATTAAGCGATAACTTATTGAGTATTAATTAAAAAGCCCCAAATTATGACTTATAATTTGGGGCTTTCTTTTTAAAGCGATAACTTATTGAGTATTACAAACAATAACGTGCAAACAAGCTAGTTACAGATGCCGCAGTTGGCTTACCATGTTGCCAATCACCACCTTCAACACCGCTACCTGCAATATCCATATGAACATATGGTAGAGGTTGCGCAGAGTCGTTACCGTGCTTATCTAGCCCGCCTACAATAGCCATAAACGCCATTGGGAACTGATGCCCACGGGCTGTAACTGCAGATGCGGCATTATTACTAGAAAGTACATCGTCAGCTAACGTACGCGGTTTAATAAAATCATAATCTTCACGGCGTGAACGCGATACTTCTGCGCCATCTGCCCACAAATCTCCAAGGTCAGCTATTTGACGTGAAACACCAGCGCTACGAGCTGGACCATTTTCAACATACGCACCGTAAGGACCCATTGCACGTGCCGCGTGACCCGTTAATGTAGCTACAGTAAATAACGTTGGGTTTATTTCGCCTTTAGCTAAATCTTTCATTTCGCTAAGCAGGTCGCCCATTGCTAAGCGCCCTTCTGCATCGGTATTACCAATGCGTACACGGATACCTTCGCGGCTAGTAATAATTTCATCTGGCACAAAACAATCCGAGCCAATAGAGTTACGAACAACAGCCAAGTACGATACTACTTTAACGCCTTTAGGCTGATAATCCGCAACGGCTTTCATAAAGCCCGCAACAGAAGCTGCGCCACCTTTATCGCGACTCATGCCTGCCATATGACCACCTACTTTTAAATCTGCACCGCCTGTATCGTATACAAGACCCTTACCTACAAACATAAGTGTACGAGTAATTTCGCCCTCTGGTACATATTCAAGCTTAACAACACGTGGGTGATGGCGCTCAACTGCATACGATGCACGAGCAACAGTGCTTAGCATTGGGTAGTTTTTATCAATAGCTGCAATATCATCAATTACGTCAACCGCAATGTTTGAGCCTTTAAATAAATCAACGCAGTAATCAGCAAAACGTGGTGGAGCCATACGCTCAGGTTCGGTGCCACATAAGTCACGCGCGGCATATTGGCCCGCAGCAATTGCATTAACAGCTTTAATTGTTTGCTCGCTTGCGCCAACTAAACCAATTTGAGTAATAGGTTCAATACTTTCACCGTGATATTCACGCGCTTCTAATGGCTGCCATAAGGCTTGGCAAGCGCCTAAATAAGCAACTTCTAAAGCATGCTGATAACGGCTATCGCCATTTAAATTTGGTAAAAATAATGCAGGGTTAACACTACCCGACGCTTTTGCTTCGTTAATTGCTAATTTAGCAGCATCAAAATAACGGCGAACATCGTCGTAATCTCTATTTAACGGACCCGTTGGCGCAAGTACAACGCGTTTGTTTTCAATCAATAATAAAGTAACTTGTTTACCAATACGAGAATCAACTTTTGCTTGGTCTAAAATAGCATCACGTAATGAGTTATTTGGTAATAGAGAAAAGTCATCACTAATAATAATAAGCGCATCATGAGATGTGCATTCAAGGCTTGCACTAGCCGCTTGAGGGTATGCCATAAATAAAGTCCTGTTAGAAAACATAAGCCCCTATTATCGTCGATTTAAATATTGAAGACCAGCAAGGTGCGATGGGCTAATTATACAACCTGCCAATAAATGGCAACTTGGAGTTACAGGCTTTACAGCTTAATCGAGAATACTAAGTTGAAAGTTTTGTTCTGGCTCGCTTTTAATACCAACGCCTATGCCAAGTAATCTTACAGGTTGTTGTAGCCCTCGTTGGTAGGCCTTAGTAAGGAGTTGAATAAATATTTCTGTGTTTAGCTCGTGGTATGCCTGATCGGCTGAGGTCACTACAAAATTTGCAAACTTCACTTTAACACTCAGCTTATTAATACGGTTTTGTAATTGCTGTTTATTAAGCCTTAAAACTAATTCGTCTAACAATTTTGGCAGCTCATCTAAGCACTCTTGCAAACTTGTTTTGTTGTATTCGTAGGTATGCTCAACACTCAGCGACTTTCTGATGCGATCTGTTGATACTTTACCAACATATTCACCTGCACATTTTTGATAAAGCGACACACCAAAATTACCCACATGTTGCTGCATCCAGTTAACGCCTTTTTCACGTACATCCTTGCCGGTATATAAGCCTTTTAAATTTAGCTTTTCGAGCGTTACTTTACCCACCCCCGGAATTTTCCCCAGCGGTAATTGCGCTAAAAAGTCATCAACCTCATGAGGCAAAACGACAAATTGACCATTCGGTTTTTTTTCGTCGCTGGCTATTTTGGCAATAAATTTAATCGGTGCAATGCCTGCTGATGCAGTGAGCCCGGTGGCATTGTAAATATCGGCTCTTATTTGCTGTGCAATAAGTGTAGCACTGCCTTTACAAGCGGTGCTGTCTGTTACATCTAGGTAGGCTTCGTCTAAAGAAAGAGGTTCAACTAAATCTGTGTAGCGGCTAAATACTTCACGTATTTGATTTGAAGCTTCTTTGTATACAGCCATGCGCCCTGGGACAATAACTAAATCGGGGCATAATTGTTTAGCATGATAGTTCGACATAGCCGATCGCACGCCATATTCTCTAGCTATATAGTTAGCGGTTGAGAGCACGCCTCGTCGGCTATTGCCTCCAATAGCAAGCGGTACACATGCAAGTTTTGGATTATCTCGCATTTCTACTGCTGCATAAAAGCAATCCATGTCTATGTGAATAAACTTCTTCATCACCACAACAACAATAACTGGTTATTTATACAGTCATTATTATAGAATCAAATGTGATAAGCAAGCCTAGGGCCTGTTTATCTTTCGAGGTTAAATTTGCAGCAGTATGTTTGGTATTTAGGCAAGGCAGAGCCTATGTAGTGTGGTTATTCCCCATAAATAGGCGATAACGTAGCAAAAATGCCAAACATACGCTGCCCGAAGGGTTCTGCCTAGGGGCAATTTACTCTTTGTTGCTCGGTTTTTACTTAGCCCACTAGGTCACAAACCTCGCGCCGCGATTAAATAGCCCCTAGATTGAACAAATTTTAATCCTGAAAGGTCAACAGGCCCTAGTTAACGATTAAAAAAAGTGTTTATTGTCCTCTGATCTCTTATAACCACGTAGCCAATACATAACCTCAAATAAAAATCCTGCCAACATTAAAATGATAGCGCCAGATTCATTCCCCATCGCGTAACAGGTAAAAGAGGCTATAAAAACCAAACAAGCTAAGGACCAATTAATTATATTCTGCATATTTTTACCTTTGTGTGTGTTTGTGTTTGTCTGTGTTTGTCTGTGTTATTTAACTGTAGACCTAAAATTAAACAGGTACAATCATCTTATAAAAAAACATGCCATTAATTACCTTGAGCTCGTAACCCCATGTTGATAATCTAAGTACTTTAAAATTAAGGGCCAATAAATAATGCAAACGTTTAAAGATCAGCACCCTATCCATACCGACATCACCGTAGCGTGGGCTGATATGGATGCACTACAACACGTAAATAATGTAGTGTATTTACGTTACTTTGAAATAGCCCGAATCGACTTCTTAAATAAAATAAATCTGTTCGATACAATAAGCCCTAATGGCGTGGGCCCGGTAATAAGCGAAAATAACATTCGTTATAAACGCCCAGTTACATTCCCAGATACGCTTACAGTCGGTGTTACTATTTCTGATATAAAAACAGACCGATTTGTTATGAATTACACCGTATTTAGTCACGCACAAAACGCTATAACAACCACAGGCACTTCAAAAGTGGTTATGTTTGATTTTGAAACAGGCCAAAAAGCCCTCATTGCAGAGCCTCTTTTATCGGCGTTAGTTAGCTACTCTCAAGACGAGCAATAAGGAATTCTCATGCAATACAGCCCACTTGGCAGCAGTGGTATTAACGTTTCAAGAGTATGTTTGGGCAGTATGACTTGGGGTAAACAAAATACTCAAAGCGATGCTGATGAACAAATAGCCTACGCGT
Source organism: Pseudoalteromonas sp. MelDa3 (assembly GCF_002863625.1). Classification (NCBI taxonomy): domain Bacteria; kingdom Pseudomonadati; phylum Pseudomonadota; class Gammaproteobacteria; order Alteromonadales; family Pseudoalteromonadaceae; genus Pseudoalteromonas; species Pseudoalteromonas sp. MelDa3. The sequence continues at coordinate 21,766 of NZ_PJBR01000012.1, forward strand.
TAGAGCAAGGCGTAAACTTTATTGATACAGCCGAAATGTATGCGGTACCGCCCTCTCCAGAGACCTATGGAAAAACTGAGGAAATTATTGGCGATTGGCTATCGCGTAATCAGCAAAAGCGCAGCGATGTGGTACTTGCTACAAAAATTGCAGGCAATGGATTATCGTGGGTACGTGATGGTGGCAATATTACGCGCCAAACGGTAATAGAAGCCGTAGACGATTCACTTAAGCGACTTCAAACAGACTACATTGATTTATATCAACTACATTGGCCAAACCGCTCTACCCCTCACTTTGGCAGACCATGGCCCGGCACTCTTAAATTTACCGACGTAAATACACAAGAGCAGCAAGCTAGTATGCTTGATATTCTAGAAGGCCTTAATGAATGTGTTAAAGCAGGTAAAATTAAGCACTGCGGTTTATCTGACGATACGCCATGGGGTATAAGCCAGTTTTTAAGTTTGGCCAAAGAGCATAACTTACCGCGTATGGTATCTATTCAAAATGAGTTTAGCTTAGCGCACGCTAAAGACTGGCCGTATTTAATAGAGCAATGTGTACACGAAGATATTGCCTACTTACCGTGGTCGCCTTTAGCGGCTGGTTTATTAACGGGTAAATACCTAAACGGTGCCCGTCCTGAAGGATCTCGTTGGACCTTCATGCAGCGCAACGGTATTTTTAGAGATACACCCAATGCAGAGCAAGCCACTAAGCAGTATGTTGAGCTGGCTCATGCAAACAATATTACTCCAGCACAACTAGCACTCGCATGGTGTAACCAAGTAGATGGCGTAACCTCTTCAATTATTGGTGCAACAAACATAGCCCAATTGAAAGAAGATATTGATGCATTTAACATCACGTTAAACGACGAAATTCTTAGTGAGATTAACACTATATTTAAAAACTATCCTATGCCTTATTAAGCATATACCAGTTAAAAGCAGCCTTGAACAAGGCTGCTTTTAACTAAAATATTTGACCCTACTACAACCAACACTATACTTTAATTAAGTTTTCTTAATTCAACGAACACTTATCAATGCTGAAAAACGGATACTATGCATTTTGTCTATTAATTGTATTTAACGCGCATGCTGTTGAACAAAAATTACAGCCTCTAGAAGAAATTATTTGGCTGCAAAGTTACACGCCCCCTTTTCATATAGCTAAAAGCGAAAGTGCACCACAAGGCGGTATTTGCGACAACCTAACCGAGCAACTCATTAAAACCATAACAGATGTAAAACATACCCGCTTAATTGTCCCTCAGCAGCGTATAAATAAATATTTAAGTGAAGGAAAAAGCGTATGCTTCCCGTGTGTTATTTATAAAAAACATAATAACCAACTGCTTAACTACTCAAATCCAACAACGGTATATCCCCCATTTTCAATTATCACGACTAAAGAGCTAAAGCCCAAATTAGAAGAAAAGCACGGCTCGCCTATTCACCTTATTAATTTATTAACCGACCCGCAATACGTATACGGGCAAGCTGCTGCACGTAAATTTACAACTAAAATTAATACAATTATTGAAAACACAAAACAAGATAAAGAATCGTCGTTAAGTTGGAGTAGCGAAAATGAAAGTCAGGCTGTTATAGCACGCTTGAGTCATGGCTTTTTAGACTACTCAATTGATTACCCGTTTATGGCCGATTACTTTAATAAACAAGGGGAATATACGAATATAGAGAGTGTACCAATTGCAGAAAATGACATTCAATTTATACGAGGAGCAATAGGTTGTGCGGCTAACGCACCTAATAATTTTGCACAGCAAGCGCTTAAAAAAATCAACCGCGCGCTAAAAAATAATGTACTACAATCGCCTGAGTATCAACAAAGTCAGCATAATTGGCTTAAAACTACCTTTGCCGACTTTGATCAACACTACCAACAGCAAGTTATTAATTTTTACTTACTTGCCACTGATGCTCAAGCAAGCACTGATCATTAGCATAAAGCGCAACAGCAAAAATACTTTTAGCTGTTACCTCACCTACGCCCGACGGTGTGCCTGTCATTACTACGTCACCATCTTCTAAGCTCATAAATTCACTAATTTCTTGTAAAATTGAGTCCGGGTTATGCAGCATAAAATGAGTATCGCCTTGCTGAATTACTTTATTATTAATTTTAAGTTCAAAGCTAAAGTGCTTCATTGCATCTGTTAGCGCTACAAAATCAGTTAAAATTACAGAGCCGTCGAACGCTTTAGCGCGCTCCCATGGAAGCCCTTTATTTTTTAATTTACTTTGCACAGTACGCTTAGTTAAATCAAGGCCGAGTCCAACCCCCACAAATTTTTTATTTTTAACTACAAAACATAGCTCGGTTTCATAATGCAGTGTATCGCCGTTATGAGCCGCAAATAACGTATTTTTAATCGCGCTATTTGGTTTGTTAAATAAAACCATTTGATCTGGTGTTTCGTTGTTTAGCTCTGCAATATGTGCGGTATAGTTTCGACCAACACAGACTACTTTTGATGGTGTTAATTTCTCAGATACTAACTTTATTGAATGCATATAAATAATGTCTCAGTTATTAGCTAATAAGCGTTTCAAGTAAGCTCAAATTAATAGGTTTAAGTAAAACTCGGTCAATATTTAAATCTTTTATTTCTCTAGGGTCTGGCTCTGCGCCACTTACAATCACCAAGCGTAGCTCTGGATATCGCTCATTAATTTGCTGGCCTAAATCAATGCCACGCCCATCGGGTAAATGCATATCTAGCAATACCTTATTAAATTGCTGGTCGTGATTAAGTATTTGCAAACATTGTGCGCAGCTAGACGCAATGACCGTTTCAACACCTAAGCTTTCTAAAAGTAGCTGCGTAATTTGCGCAGCATCGTGATCGTCTTCAACAAGTAAAAAGCGCTGCTTTTTCTCGGTTAAGCCATTGCTACAATTTATATCTTTAGCTTGCGGTGCATGCTCTGGCGCTACCAAATAATCTTGCAAACTTTGGTATAAAGCCGCGCTATCAACAGGTTTTGGTATTACATCGTTAAAGCCTAGTGCAGCAAGCTCCTCATGTATGCCTTTCATAGTAGCGGCAGTGAGCGCGATTATTGGGCCTTTGTAACCCATTTTTCTAAGCTCTATGGTAGCTTCCTTGCCGCCCATTACAGGCATATGAATATCAATAAAAATAATATCGTAAGGCGCTTTATACGCATCTGCAATACGCACTTTTTCAAGCGCTTGTTGGCCATGTTCGGCATAATCGACGCGCGCACCACAAGTACTGATCATATGACCAACTAGCATGCGTAAATCACGTAAATCATCAACTACTAATACTCGCCCATGCACTTTGCATGGAGCCGATTTACTTTGTAGTTGCGGCGCACTACTAAAATTAAGTACCTGTCGTTCTACTTCGCTAATATCACCTGGGTAAACCGAAATAGTAAACGTAGAGCCTTTGCCAATTTCAGAATGCAAACTAATATCACCGTGCATACGTGCTAACAATTCAGCACATATTGCCAAGCCTAAGCCTGCGCCGCCTACAGAGCGTGATTCTACATCAGCTATTTGTTCAAATGGCTTAAATATCAGTTCTTGTTTTTCAGGGGCAATGCCCATGCCTGAGTCTTTAATGCTAAAAAACAGCATTTCGGTATCATCAACCCATTGCGTCCACGCATTAACAACAATTTCGCCTTTATCGGTAAATTTAACTGCATTGTTTATTAGGTTTATTAAAATTTGGCGAACTCTTGTTGCATCCAGTCGTGCAACCAAAGGCAATGGCTGATGAGATTCAAAGCGCAGCGTAAGGCCCTTATCTAGCACCGATACGCGCATTAGCGTGTATACATCGGCAAGCATGCTATCAAGGTTAACTTCGCTTAGGGTCAGCTCCAGTTTATCGGCGGCTATTTTAGATAAGTCGAGCACATCGTTTAACAGGCTCAATAAATGTTTACCGTTTCGATAAATAACACCTAGTTCATTTTCTGCTTGCTGACTGAAGTCGCTCTGCATTAACAGTTCGGTGTAACCTAAAATAGACGATAGAGGAGTACGTAATTCGTGGCTTAAATGAGCTAAAAAGCGGTCTTTTGAGCGATTTTCGGCTTCGGCTTTTAAACGCTCTACTCGCTCACCTTCAACATCTTTACGAGCAAGTGCATAGCGAATAGCGCGCGCAAAGCGGCTCGAACTCATTTCTGTTTTTATTAAATAATCTACTGCACCGGCATCAAGCGCCGCCGAGTCTAACTCGTCGTTTGACTGCCCGGTAAGCATAATAATTGGGCCGCTAAAGCCATTAGCAATGGCTTCTTTTAGTACATCTAAACCATTAGATGCACCCAAGCGGTAATCAAGCAGGCAAATGTCGTGCTCATTTTTGCTAAGCGTTGCAATTGCCTGCTCTGGGGAACTTATCCATTGAATGTTAAACGTGTGTGAATCCAATTGGTCCAGATAGTCGCAGGTGAGTATGTAATCATCTTCATCATCTTCTACAAGCAGCAACTGAGTCACTTTATCTAACATACAATCTCCATTAATCGTTAAATGTTGTCGGTAGCTCTACAAACTCTACCCAGTATTTTCCTAGCGTTTTCATCAAATCAACTAAACCATCAAACGTCACAGGCTTTGTAATATAAGATGCAGCACCTAAGTTATACCCTTTAACCATGTCTTCTTCTTGCTTAGACGTAGTTAAAATAACAACCGGAATTCCCTTTAAGTTAGGGTTCCCTTTTATAGCTTCAAGCGCTTCACGACCATCCATTCTTGGCATGTTTAAATCAAGTAATATCAATCCTGGTCGTGGCGACACTGTTTTGTCTTCAAACTTACCTTTACGTTCTAAATATTCAAGTAACTCAACGCCATCTTCAACAAAATGAAGCTCGTTAAGTACACGGCTTTCGGCAAGGGCATCTTGTGTTAACAAACGATCATCTTCATCATCGTCTGCCATTAAAATAGTAATAGGTTTTACTTTTGAATAGGGCATTTAAGCCTCTCCTTGCAATGTGAAAAGCGCAGCTTCCACAGGTAGTTTTATAATGAAGGTTGCACCTTCACCGTCTTTACTTATTGCTGTAATTGTTCCGCCATGGCGTTCCACAATACGCCTACATACAGAAAGACCAATACCTGTGCCTTTATATTGTGAGCGACCGTGCAAACGTTGAAACGGTACAAATATTTTATCGGCATAGTCCTGTGAAAAACCAATACCGTTATCTTCTATAGTAATAACTTGAAAGCTCAAATTGGTATTATGATCCTCACTAAAAATATCTTTATCTTGGTAGCTGATTTTTATATGTGGACTTACACCTGGGCGCCTAAATTTAACAGCGTTCGACAACAAGTTTAAAAACAGCTGCTGCATTTGGCTTTTATCAGCCTGAATAACCGGTAAGTCTTCTACATCAATTTGTGCATCTGACTCTTTTATCGCAATTTCTAAATCACTTAATATATCGGTTACTACTTCGTTTAAATTTGTATCATCGAAGTCTTTACCGCGTGTTGTAATACGCGAGAACTCTAATAGGTCATTAATTAAGTTAGACATGCGTTGCGCTGCATTTTTCATGCGGCCAATGTAATCAATCCCTTTTTCACCCAGCTCATCTTTAAACATTGTTTCTAGGCGGTCACTAAAGGCTTGAATTTTTCTAAGCGGTTCTTGTAAATCATGGCTCGCTACAAAAGCAAATTCTTCAAGCTCTCGGTTACTTCGGCTCAGTTCGTCAGAATACAACGTTAATTCTTGCGTACGCTCAGACACTTTAGTTGCTAAAGTCTCGTTTTGTTTCTCAAGCTCAAAACGATACTTAGCTGCATTTCTCAAATTAAGACGTGTCATTACAAACATACCAATAATAAGTAATAAGCTTGTGATTGCTGTAATAGCAAACGTGATTTTAGCTTCATTCTTAATTTGCGCTAACTTTGAAAAATGGCTCACTTTAAAGAGTAATTCACGGTCTTGAATTTCATTAACATACTCTCTAATTTGCTTATAAAGCTCCCGACCTTTATGTGTATTTAACACATAAATTGCACGTCGCTCTTTGTCATCTAAAGCAAGATTAACCGTTTGTTTTAGCTCTTTAATTTTGCTATCAACTAGTACTAACAACTGAGCAATACGCTCAGCTTGGCCGTCAATCTCAGAGTGTAGTGACTTAACATGATCTGTTTGAGCTTCAATTTGTCCAATAGCATCGTAATAAGGCGTTAAATAATCAGTCTCTTCTGTTAATAAATAACCGCGCTGACCCGACTCAGCCTGCACTATTGATAAATGCAGTTGCTCAATTGCCGCAGTCAGCATATTAGTGTTATCTAAGCTCTTTTGGGTTTGCGTTAAACCTTGAATCGTATTCAATGCTAAAACTGCGTTACCTACAATAATACTTAACACAACAACTATAAAAGCTGCCCAAGTAACATTCGCTTTACCTTGCTGTTTTTGCTTGCTCATTTAGCTTCCCGAATTAGAGTTTGTACAACACTTACTATTTATTGAGAGTCAGTTATTTTTTGTAAACTTTCACTACACTGTTGGCAATTGTTAATAATTTTATCAAGTGCATCTAGCGCTTTTTCTTTTGGCATATCGTTTTCAAGTACCAACTTAATAAGCTCTGCATTCATCGATATACGATTAAGCGGCGCTCTTGCATCGTGTACTAATTTATTTAGTTGCTCTGTTTGGTTATCGGATGTCATGCCCTTCCTCAAATCTATTTATATTCGCCAATACCGCCATATGCATTAAGGCGGTTATAAAGTGTTTTGGTGCTAATACCCAGCATTTGTGCAGCAAGCGTTTTATTACCTTGCACCTTATCGAGCGTTGCATGAATAAGTTCTTTTTCAACTTCTTCAATGGTTTGTCCTGCTGATACTGGCTTTTCGGCCGCTTGGTTATTAACGCGCGAAAAAGGCGACTCTAAGTTATCAGGTAGAGTAATGTCGCTGGTTTGCGGATCGCTCATAATAAATGCACGGTGTATAGCGTGGCGAAGCTCTCGCACATTACCTGGCCATTCATAGCTTTGTAACTCTTTGAGCTGCGCTGGCGTCCAACTAAATGGGGTACCGTTTTCATCATTAAGTTGATCTAAAAATGCTTTAGCTAATAAAGGAATATCTTCTTTCCTATCGCGAAGTGGCGGTATATCAATAGGAAAAACAGCCAACCTAAAGTAAATATCTTCACGAATAATATTATTTTGCGCTAAATCGGTAAGCGAGCGGTTAGTGGCTGAAATAACACGACAATTGGTTGGTATTTCTCTGTTACCACCTACGCGTGTTACTTTTTTAGTTTCAAGCACTCGCAGTAAATTTGGCTGCATATCAATTGGCATTTCGGTTACTTCATCTAAAAACAAAGTACCGTTATTTGATTGCTCAAACACACCTTCTTTACGTGCAATTGCGCCTGTAAATGCGCCTTTTTCGTGGCCAAATAACTCACTACCAATTAACTCTTTTGAAAGTGCGCCACAGTTGCTAGCAACTAATGGGCCTTCGCACTGGCTTGCGTTATGAATAGCTTGAGCCACTACTTCTTTACCTGCACCACTTTCACCCATAAGCATCACGTTAGCGTTTGTTTTAGCTACGCGTTCAATCATGTTGTATAGTTTTTGCATTGGCTCAGACTCACCAATTAACCCACCAAAGTGACGTGTAATACCGCTCGACTTGGCTTTTTTAACTGTTTTTTTAGGGCCATTTAAAACGAGTTCTAAATCTTCGCGTTGTAATGGTTTTAATAAATGCCCTACATTTGGCTCACACATTTCAGCTAAAATGCCTTTAACTGAAGGATGACCCGATATAAGTGTAATTTTTGGAGATTGCCCAATCGTTTTTAAATGATCAAGTAAGTGCAAACCGCTACCATCAGGTAACATAAAATCAAGTAGCACATGGTCAAAGGTATTATTTTCAAACCATTGATGTGCTTCTTTTAAACTGGTGGCGGTGCTTATATTGTGGCCGAGGAATTCGACTATGTGGCAAACAACGTCACTAAATTCAACGTCATCGTCTACTAAAAGTATGTCTAACATGATAAATCCCTATGCTTTTTTTCTTATTCTACGCATCCTAAATATTAATTTAAAGGCACGCCTAGAATCTAATTACTTAAATAGCTAAGTAATCCAATGCTATTTATTTTACCAACCTTATATTTACGTATGCTTAAAAAAAACGATCACAAATTACGAAAAATAATTAAAATCGTTTCTATTTGTAGAATGGTAGCAACTGTTATCATTAGAAGCTTAAAAAAGGAGACGAAATGCAGCAATTAAAAACCTTAGTTCATTCAGGTATTAATATTGACCACGGTAGTCAGTTTACGCGCTTAACAGCTCGCGCCATTGTTATTAAAAATAATAAAATACTTTTAATGTATACAAACCGCTATGAAGATTACAGCTTACCTGGTGGTGGAGTAGATGAAGGCGAAAGTATTGAACAAGGCTTAATTCGCGAACTAAGCGAAGAAACCGGTGCACAACAAATAAGTGTAGTTAAAGCCTTTGGACTCTATGAAGAGTATCGCCCTTGGTATAAAGAAGACTTTGATATTATCCATATCAAATCGTATTGCTTTGTATGTAATATTGCCGACGAGTTTGGCAAAGCACAGTTAGAGCATTATGAGCAGCAAAATGGCATGACTGCTAAATGGGTTGATATTAACGATGCAATTGCTCATAACGAGCGCACACTTGCTAACAGTGAAAAACAAGGACTCTCCATTTTACGAGAAACCTACCTACTAAAGCGCATTGCTAAAGAACTTCTATAAGTTGAATAAGCATGAGCAGTCAACCTTGTAAATTTTGCATCAATCAGAACTTTTTACTGCTTTGGATAATATATTCATAGTAGTAAAAAGTTATTAGCAGAATAAAAAACCCAAAATAGATACTACATTTCAATAGCTTGAGATTAATTAATACTGTTTTTTTGATATTGGCTTTCGTTTTGCACCCTTATAGATAATTAATTTGTAAGGAGATAGAAATGAGTAACACAGTTAAAACGATTAATCCGGCAACTGAGCAAACCATTGAAACCTACACGCTACTTTCTCAAAAAGAAGCAGAACAGGTAATCGAAAAATCTCACGAAACATATTTAAAATGGCGCTTAACGTCGTTCACTGAACGTGCGAGATATCTTAATAAGTTAGCCTCACTTTTCGAAGAGCAAAAAGAATCTATCGCAAAACTCATGACCGAAGAAATGGGTAAAGTATACGAGCAAGGCTTTCAAGAAGTTGAACTATGTGCAGGAATTTGTCGTTACACAGCCGAACAAGGCCCACAAGTACTTGCTGACGAAGAACGTGATATGGACGGCGGCCGTGCAATTATCAGCTACCAACCAACAGGTGTACTGTTAGGTATTCAACCGTGGAACTTCCCGCTTTATCAGGTAATTCGCTACAGTGCTGCCAACATAATGGCGGGTAACACAACCGTATTAAAACATGCTGGTAACGTATTTGGCATGGCTGAAAAAATTGAAGAGCTATTTAAACAAGCCGGTTTCCCAGAGTACTGTTTCAGCAACTTACTCATCGACGGTAAAACCGCCAGCTCACTCATTGCGCACAAAGCAATTAGCGGCGTAACCTTTACGGGTAGTGATGCCACAGGTAAAAAAGTAGCTGCAGAAGCGGGTAAACACGCTAAAAAAACAGTGTTAGAACTGGGTAGCAACGATGCATACTTAGTACTCGATGACGCTGATTTAGAGCTTGCAGTTAAAACCTGTGTAACAGGTCGCATGATCAATAACGGCGAAACGTGTGTTTCAGCTAAACGTTATGTTGTTGTTGAGTCACTTTACGATGACTTTAAAGCACAAATTAAAGAGCAGTTTGAAGCCATGAAAATGGGCGACCCAATGGCTGATGGCACAGACTTAGGCCCAATGGCTCGTGAAGATTTACGCGACGGCATTCACGACCAAGTAATGGAATCAGTTAAAGCAGGTGCAAACATAGTAACGGGTGGCGAAATACCATCGCAAACAGGTTACTACTACCCACCAACGCTACTTGATAACCTATCACCTGGCATGCCGGCCTACGATGACGAATTATTTGGCCCTGTCGCTTCGCTTATTAAAGCGAAAGATAACGACGATGCTATGCGCATCGCCAACGATTCTCGCTACGGTTTAGGCGGTGGTATTTTCTCAAAAGATGAGAAAAAAGCCATTGAGCTTGCTAAAAAGTACTTCGACACCGGCATGATCAACATTAACGGCTACGGTTTAGCACAACCTAACCTACCATTTGGTGGCGTTAAAGGCAGTGGCTACGGCAGAGAACACGGCTGTTTTGGTATGCGCGAATTTGTTAATGTTAAAAGCATTATGATCGCCAGCTAATTTAGCTGCATAAATGAAATAAGTGTTTTAAATACAGATTTTTAATACGTGTTTAAAATACAAAAATTATTAAGCCTAAAAGTGGGTAACCGCTTTTAGGCTTTTTTATGACTTTTAGAAAGTAGTTTTCAGGAGACAGTACTTAGTTTTTAGTAAGAGATAGTACCGAGTTTTGGATATATTCGTAGGTGCGATTTTACATCGCGCTTTTAATGTGAATATGAGGAGCTAAAAGCTAAAAAGTAGCCTTTAATGTTGAACAAATATCGTGGTCTAATTTTATGTTTAATCGTAAACTCTCATACCCACCAAGTGTTCAGTCGTTTTTAATGTCTTTGCTAAATCATTTACTGCGGCCTGAACAACTAACCAAGAAATATCACATGTATCTGCATCAGGGTACATTTTACTAGCCATTTGCTCATAAGGATGTATTAGATTTCGGAACCCTCAAAGTGCATGAGAGGACTGTCTAGCATTTAAACCTAACTAACCTACATGATGTGTTACATCAATTACTATTTTTCGCTTACTAGCGTTACTTACAGCTGGCTCTTGGTATTTTACGAGAAAGTTTGATGAGGAATGGAGAATGATTAGGTAATATTTAGCTAGGTACTCAAAGCGCTTTTTCTCAAGCCCTAGTATTAGAAAAGCTATCGAACGCTTAGTGAATAAACTAAATTGCATAATAATCGAGTTAATTCGTTTATCTGATTTGTATTTTTCAACTTCAATAAACTTTGTGCCCATTTTACGTTTCGTATTTTGCTGGAGCATCCATAAAGTGAAAACTGCCCCAGAGTAATAGTAAAAAAAACATGGGCAGAGAAGCCAATATAAGGTCATATTCTATAAAATTATCGCTAAGCCAATAGCATCCAAAAAACACCATGGGATATATTAAAACGCCCCATAGAAAAAATTTATTCATGATTCTATTAAACAATGGAATATTAATACTAGGCTTACTTCCTAAGCCCATAAGACTAGCGATAACTGCAAATGGGTATACAAGTAAAGGAATAGCACCTAAAACCAATAAAGTAAGCCGAAAAAACTCAAACATATAATCGAACATCCAACGTTTTGAACGTATTAACGCTATTCTCAATGACTAAAAAGTACAAACAAGGTAAGTTAATTGCCAGCGCTTATTTTGAGAGCTTTACCACTCTTTACTTCTAAGAAAACAAGTATATATATTAAAAATAAAGTATAAACCAAATAACACAGTAACAATTCAACACAAGTCAGGCTTCAGCTATTAATAACTCAATGCTTTATATAAATACCGCTATATCTAACGTTACTAATCAAACCTCGGCACCTTTCGCTTATCGGCTTTACTCATTGCGAGCTCTTGGATTTCTTCTTGCTTGTGCTGCGCCGATTTAGTTTCTAATGACTGCTGATTAGCGTTTTCGTAAGAAAGCTCAGTGAGTAGCGCAAAGTGATCTGAGCCATATTTAGCTAAGCGCTTAATACGCTTTACTTTAAAGCCTTCGCTGTGAAATAAATGATCGAGCGGCCAACGCATAAAAAAGTAGCCTGCATGAAAGGTATTATAAAAACCACGGCCTTTTCGAGGGTCTAAAAAGCCACTTATTTGCATAAACAAACGGGTGCTGCGCGACCACGCTACGTCGTTTAAATCTCCGGCAACTATGGTAGGTCGTGTAGGGTTTTTAAGTGCTTTAGCCACCATTATTAGCTCTGAGTCGCGCGGACGTGATGAGTCTTCCTCTGTCGGGCTTGGTGGTGCTGGGTGAATAAAGTGCCCTTGCATTTGTAGGCCTTCATCGTTTTCAAACAAAATATGAATTGAGGGAATATCTTCTTCTATAAGCTCACATATTTGTGCATCGAGTATTTTAAACTTGCTGTATAAGTGCATGCCATAACGATTGTCTTTAGGGCATTCTATGTAATACGGGTAATTTTTTTTAATGACTGATAATTTATTTTCCCACCAGCTATCGCTCTCAAGCGTAATAAGTAGGTCGGGTTGATGCTCATCAACAAGACTAATTAACTTCTCACTTTTATGGTTCGACATAAGTACATTTGCCGACATAATTCGAATGCTATGGTCGATGTGCTTAGGTGCGCTTTGCACTTCTTTTTTAGCAAGCCACGTATACGGGTAAATCCATTTACCTTGTAAAATCATTATAAGTAATGAGGTTAAGGCTATAAATACATAGCCTATTGCGCTACTTTGCCATAATAAAAACAACGAAGTAACGGCTACAAAACTGGCAATATAAAAAACCTGTAAGCGCACAAAATCGCAGCTACGCACTAAGTAATGCTGGCTGTACGACATAGGTAATAAGGTAACCAGTAAAAAAAAGCCAATAATTATAGCCAGCGCAATGAGCATTTTAATATCCTTATAAAGTTAATTTAGCGACTTAGAATTGAAAGTATTTCTCGAGTATCGTGCACCATATGGATAACTGTACGGTCTATTTCTATACTCACTGTACCATTATCTCTAGAGCGTTCAATCACTCTACCTCTTTTGTATAAATCGCGTTCTAAAAAGTCGCCTCGATGATAGCTTTTACTTAGCCCTGGTGGCGTCCAACCTGCGCGGATTAGCTGCTTTGCCTCTTTTTTAGAAAGGTAGTCATTGTCGTTATGCTTATGTGAATGATGCTTTTTATGGCCGTGTTTATGACCATGCTTATCTTTATGCGGTTTTGCGTCTGCGCTTATTGAACATAAAGCCAATGCTATTAGTGCTGTGTATATAGGTGCTTTCATAAATAATCTCTAGCATAATTAATAGCTAAAGGTTAACAAACACGGATGAACATCATATGAAACAACTAACACCTATTTAACGTTGTTTATATTGTGTTTTACAGTGGCTTCGCATAATAGCGGGATCGCGTAATTTTAAATGTTTTGTTTTACGACCTGCATGGCGCTTACGCCAAACTTTAAAACTGCCTTTTGAAACATTGTCTCGCATAAAAACCACCAGCTGCGGATACTTTAATCCGTATAGCTGCTCTATAGCCTCGTAGGGGGTTCTATCTTCCCACGCCATTTCGATAATGCGTGACTGCTGTTCTGCGTTAAACATGGTATATCTCACAAAATTTAACTTATACGCTAGGTAAAAATACTTAGATCAATGCAATTAAACTCAGTAACTGTATAATTGGCGTTCAAGTTATGTACTTTAAAAGATATCGAATTTATATTTATGCGCGCAATATTCCTGTTTTTAGCTTTAACTTTACCTTCGTTATTACTTGCAGCGCCAAGTAAAACCCTGCGCTGCGTAACAACCCACTACCCGCCTTTTACTATATTTGATGAGAAAAGCGATACGTTCACGGGTTTAGATATTGAATATTTAACGTTTATTGAGCGTAATTTAAATCTTAAAATTGACGTAATTCATCTGCCATGGGCGCGCGTTAAAAAAGAAATGGCGCTGGGTTACTACGACTGCTATTTCTCTTTGGCCAATACAGAGGAACGTGCAAAGTATTTAGATTTTACAAGCGTGCCTTTGCACACTACTAAGTATGGTTTATTTACTTTAAACAAAGATAAACTGCTCACTGACGATTTATCAAATACCCCAATAGCGATGCTGCGCGGCGTTGCTTTGCCTGAGGTTATTGCTAAAAAGTACAGCCTTGATGAGAATAATCTACTTCGCTCACTTTCAACTAAAGACACTTTTGAGCTACTAGAAAAAAAACGTGTTGAATACGCAATAACTAACTATCAAGCAGGTTTGTGGTACTCAAAAGAATATAAAAACATTTATGCTCGGCAATTAAATGAGTTTACGTTTCCTACTTACATTGCTTTTAAGCGTGGCGTAATTGATACAAAATTAGTTGATGAGCAAATAAAACGTTTTAAAGCACAAACTCAATAATTAACACTGCACACGTTAAGAGATAACCAATGTTTACAAAACTACCAAAATGGGTTGAATATGGCGCGTTTACGCTCGCATTTATAGCGGGCGTAATAAACGCTGTAGGCTTATTAGGATTTGAGCATCAGGCTATTTCGCATGTATCTGGCTCTGTTACTTTACTTGGTATTAAAGTAATAACTAACCCCAGCACTGCCTTATTGCTACTTTCAATAATTATTAGCTTTATGTTGGGCTCTGCGCTGTCGGGCTTTTTGCTCTCTGGTGGCTCATTAAAACTTGGTCGTCATTACGACACTTTGCTTTTTATTGAAGGACTGTTATTACTGGCGAGTGCTTATTTACTTAAAAATACATTCGTTTACGGTATTGTTTTAACGTCTGCTGCGTGTGGGCTACAAAATGCGCTAGCAACTAATTACAGTGGTGCAGTTATACGTACCACACATTTAACCGGTATTTTTACCGACCTTGGCTTAATGATCGGAAAAGCGCTAAAAGGTGAGCAATTTGATACGCGTAAATGCGTTATATTTTTACTCATTATAAGCGGCTTTTTACTAGGTGGGATTGTTGGTTATATTTTATTTGAGTACTTTTTAGTGCTCGCGTTATTATTTCCGGCAGCCGCATGCTTTATATTATCTTTCATATACAAAATACATAGGTTACGTACGCTTTAACGCAACAAGTTTAAAAGCACATTAAAACCGCATATTATAGAGGTAATGCAATATAGATTACTTTCAAGGAATGTATGAAACCTTATTTTTTGCCGCTGATATTACCCTTTAGCCACACTGCGTTTGCCAATAATCAAAATAATGATGCAATAGAAACCATAACAACCACTGCATCACGTATTGAAGCGCTATCTACCCCACTCCCTTTATCAATAAGCACACTAAATCAAGCGCAGCTAAATAGCATAGCCCCTACCCATATTGAAGAAGCTCTGCAACGTGTAGCGGGTGCTAATATTCAACGCGGAAATGGCCAAGAGTATTTACCCGCGCTTCGCTCACAAGTGCTTTCGGGCGCAGGCGCTTGTGGTGGCATATTGACTCTAGAAGATGGCATACCACTGAGAGCAGCTGGGTTTTGTAACATAAACGAGCTATTTGAAGCGCACAGTGAAATGGCGCAGCGCATTGAGGTGCTAAAAGGCCCTGGCTCTGCACTTTATGGCTCAAACGCTGTGCATGGTGTTATTAATGTAATAACACCCGACACCACACAAGGCGGTGGTTTAGTTGGTTTAGATTATGGCTCGTACGGCTATACTCGCTACAAATTACGCGCAGGACAAGATTACGGCAACAGCGGTATAGGCATTAACGCAAGTGTTACCGACGATAGCGGTTACCGCGACGACGAAAGCGTAGAGCAACAAAAAGTTAATATTCGCCATCGCTATTCAAATAATAATTTATTACTTACCTCTGGGCTTACTTACACAAACCTAGATCAGCAAACTGCGGGATTTATTACGGGCTTTGAAAGCTATAAAAACGAAGACCTCTCGCAAAAAAACTTTGACCCAGACGCATTTAGAAAAGCACGTTCATTTAGAGCGTGGAGCAATGCAACATGGCAATTAAATAACGATGATGTGCTCTCTACTACGTTATATTTTCGCGACCAAAGCATGGACTTTTTTAAGCACTTTTTACCCGGCACACCGCTTGAAAAAAACAGTCAAACTGGTTTTGGCATACAATCGCTTTATCAATATAATTTACAAAGTAATGTAAAAGTAAACCTAGGGCTTGATGGCGAATACACGCAAGCCGACTTTACTCAAAGCCAAAATGAGCCCACTCAAGGTTCTGCATTTTTAGTTGCTACAGTGCCACAAGGTAAGCATTACGATTACGATGTAAACGCCACGCTTTATGCCCCTTTTGCATCTATTGATTGGCAATTAAATAAGTGGTTACTTACCGCAGGTGTGCGCTACGAGCATATGCAGTACGACTACACCAATAATATGCTAGCAGGTAGAACAAAAGACGATGGCACAGAATGCGGCTTTGGTGGCTGCCGATACAGCCGCCCTGAAAGTGGGAAAAATAGTTTTAGTAATCTATCGCCAAAGCTTGGGGTTAGTTATCAGTACAATACAAATAACACGCTTTATGCAAACTTTTCTCGCGGTTACAGAGCGCCACAAGCGGCTGAGCTATACCAATTACAACGCGAGCAAACCACTGCAAATTTAAGCGCCGAAATAGCCAATAACGCAGAACTAGGTATTAAAGGGATTTACGAAAAGCTACGTTATGGCGTGTCTGTTTACGCTATGAGTAAACACAATACGATTTACCGCGATAGTGACTTTTTTACGGTAAATAATGGCAGCTCTCGCCATCGTGGTATTGAGCTTGAGCTTGACTACCAGCTAACGCAGTCGCTTGCGCTTAACTTTGCAGGCACGCACGCAAAGCATACTTATACTAACAACCAAATACTTAACGGTTTAAATATAAACGGCAACGACATAGACACCGCGCCGCGTAATATTGCTAATCTCGATTTAACATGGCAGGCATTAAACAACGCGCAATTTGCTTTGCAGTGGCACCGCGTTGGTAACTACTACACCGACCCAGAAAACTTAAATAAGTACCAAGGGCATGATGTTTTAAGCCTGCGCGCTCAGTGGCAAGTTACTAATAACCTTGAAGTGCTTGCCCGCATTATTAATTTAACTAATGAGGCTTATGCGGAACGCGCCGATTACACCAGCTTTACCGGCGACAGATACTTCCCTGGCAAACCACGTAACGCCATGCTTTCGGCAACTTATACGTGGTAATGCTTATTTAAGGGCTAAGCTAATTTAAGGGCTAACCTAATTTAACTGATTTAAGTCGCTCATGTATTTCATGGGCGACTTTTTCATCACCTTTTTAAACATAGTAATAAACGCACTAACCGATTCATACCCTAATAACTCCGACACCTGCTGCACATTTTGCTTATCAGAAAGCGCTTTTAAGGCTGTAATTATATGCAATTGCGTACGCCACTTTCCAAATGTCATACCTGTTTCTTTTTTAATTAACCGCGCTAATGTGCGCTCAGTTAATGCAAACTGCTTAGCCCATTGTGGTAGTGTTTTTCGATTGTTTGGCTTGTTTATGAGCTGATCGCTCATAGTTTGAATTACCTCATTTTTAGATAATACAAAATCGAGTGGTTGTACTGGCATTTCAATAAGTTGATCAAATAACACCTGCGCTAAACGTGCTGTTTTACTATTTAAAGTATAGTGCTGATTATGCGCAGCCAACTCGCACATTAGCTCTTTAACTAACGGCGTAATAGCTAACGTACAGGTATTTAGCGGCATACCGTTTTTACTACTATCAATAAATAAATGACAAAGCTGCGCGTTATCAGACGCCCTATTGCTATGCACCTTTTGTGCTGGGATCCAAATTGCACTGTGCGTGGGCACCATCCACATTTTGGCTGACACTTCACACGTTACATAACCATGTAGCGCTAAAATTAACTGCCCTTTAGGATGGGTATGTAGTGGTATTTCGTGACTTGCATGGGCGTGCTCTATTTTGGCTATTATGGGCTGCGCCATAGTTTCAAAATTTTTAATGTCGTCCCAACCAATTGCATCAAACATAGTTTTGTCTGTTTTTAGTTATTTAATGTCATTATCTCTAAATTATAGTTTTTGCTAAGCCTTTATACTAGCGCCCATTAAGTATTAGCTTTAATGGTCTCCCCTTTTGTTAAATAACACACCTAAATCACGCTTTGCTGGCATATTACTTGTGCTTGGTATATTACTTATTGCCGCAAATTTACGCGCCACATTTACAGGTATTGCACCTGTGCTTGAACAAATTATTAATCACTTTGGGCTTAGCGCATCGCAAGCTGGGTTTTTAACAACATTGCCACTCATTGCCTTTGCGGTTGTATCGCCAATGGCCGCAACTCTTGCTAAAAAGCAGGGGTTAGAGCGCACCTTGTTTGTAGCTTTGTTATTTATACTTGCTGGGGTTGCAGCGCGGGTAATAAATACCTCAGCCATGCTTTTTGTAGGCACCGCTATTATTGGTGTGGGCATTGCCATTGCAAACGTATTATTACCAAGTTTAATTAAGCGCGACTTTCCTGCAAAGGTTGCATTAATGACCTCAGCCTACGTGCTTACTATGGGCGTGGTATCGGGTGGGTTTTCCACTTTGGTATTTCCGCTTAGTCAGTTAAACGGATTAGGATGGCAACTTGCGCTGGGCTCATCAGCTCTTATTACTCTGGCGAGTATTATTGTATGGATGTCGCAATTAAGTAAGCACACAAAACCCGCGAGTATTGCTCAACACGCTGACACGTCAAAAAGTGTATGGCGTTATTTACTAGCATGGCAAATTACCCTACTGCTGGGCTTAAACTCGTTTTTAAATTATATAATTATTACGTGGTTACCAAGCATATTAATCGAAACAGGCCAAAGTGCCACGCAAGCAGGTGCTTATCATGGTGCTTTTCAAATAGCGACTGCATTACCGGGTTTAATATTAATTCCGTTACTTGCCAAATTAAAAGATCAAAGCGTGCTTAGCTTTATTTTAGCCATGTTGAGTGCACTTAGTGCATTGGGGCTGCTTTACATGCCTAACTTTGCTTTTGTTTGGACCCTAATGTTGGGCTTTTGCTCTGGAGCGTGTTTTATATTGGGGCTGTCGTTTATTAGTTTGCGAACTGACGATTCGCAACAAGCAGCGTCGCTTTCGGGAATGTCGCAAAGCGTAGGTTATTTGCTCGCGGCTATTGGTCCTATGCTAGCTGGTGCATTACACACTACAACAGGCAGTTGGAGTGCGCCATTATGGCTGTGCGCTATTGCTGGAGTACTGTGTGCATTATGTGGTTTAGGCAGTGGTAAAAACACTACTTTAGCTAAATCAGCTAACTAGTTGCTGTAACCACGAAAATAAACCAGACGAAGTTTTGTTGCTCGTGTGTTTTTGCTCATAGCGTTTATTAGTCGCTTCGCGCTGTTCACGGCGCTCTTGCGCTAAATTAGCCTTTGCAGCAAAACGTAAACGCTGTTCTTGAGTAAGCTCATCATTAAAACTAATGGCTGTTTTTTTAACTGCTCGGCTGCTTTTAGGTGAACTACACATAATATTTCCTCTGTTATGTAACTACTCAAATAGACAGCCTTTTTGTATATAAAATTTCAAAAGCAGTATTACTTTTTAGAAGTAATACTGCTGAGTATCAACTAAACAGCACCTATACACTCAACTTCTACTAAAGAATCAAGCGCTAACGCCTTTACAGCAAAAGCACTACGTGCAGGATACGGCGCACTAAAATACTGAGTATAAATAGCATTAAATGCTTTAAAGTCATTTATGTCAGTTAGCATAACCGTACATTTAACTATGTTGCTCATGCTGTAGTTATGCAGCTCTAAAGTGCGTTTAATATTTTCAAGTGTTTGTTTAGCCTCGCCTTCAAAACCGCCTGTAGCCAACTTACCTGTTACAGGGTTAACACCTATTTGCCCCGACATATAAAGCGTATTACCGGCTTTTACTATTTGCGAAAATGGTAAGTTAGAATTAGCTTTGCCTGCATTTAAAAAGTCGACATTACTCGAAGCTGCAAATGCACTGCCGGTAATTAATGTGCTTGCTAAAAAAGCGGTTTTTATCAGTGAGTTCATTACCTGGCTTACCTTATTTTTGTGGTGTGGTTTCAAATGAAGGCACTTGGTGTAATTCGTTAAGCCAATTAAGCGTCGATTTAGACCAAATTTGTGCTGTTGGCGTAAACTGATCACGCTGATCAACCGCACCAATACGCAAGCCATATACACGGTCAGCTTTAGCTTCGTTAGTTGCATATAGTGTTGTACCACATGTGCCACAAAAACCTTGCGCACGCTTGTTACCACTTTGAGCTGTTTTAACAAACTCTTTTGGCTCACCTTGGGTAAACACTACCGAGTTTGGCTCTGCAATTATAACGGCTCTAAATGGGCCGCTCGACATACGTTGGCAATCGCTACAATGGCAAACAAGTGCATTGTTATTTTGAGACTTTGCTTGGTATTTAATTTCACCACAGTAACAGCTTCCAGTAATTTCCATTATTTAAATCCTTAATGCTTATGAAGATTGAATCGAGATATAAGACCGGCAATATCGATTCATTATTTTTAAAATATAAAAAAACTGCTCGCCGGTTTATTTGTATGTTCGGTTAGATTTTCAATTCTTTAGAGTGATTTTTCAACGTTGAGCAAGTGCTACAAACATGATCCGATGTTTTAAATAAAACAGCAATACCACGTTAAGCTAATAGCGTAACGTGGTGCGCCTAAATTATTTTTTATGTGCGTTTAAATAATCAATGGCTAATAGACTAAGCGCCTTAGTGCCTACTTTAAACGATGATTCGTCGGCATAAAAATAAGGGGAGTGATTACTAGCCACTGTATTTAAATCTTGCTCACTGGGTGTACCGCCTAAAAACACAAATACACTCGGCACTTCTAATGCGTAAAACGAAAAGTCTTCTGCGCCGGTTATTTTTCCCATTTCAACTACGTTATCATTACCCGCTGCTTTTTTAAGACTAGGTAACATTTGCGCGGTTAGCTCTGGGTTATTAATCGTTACCGGATAACCTTCGTGAATGTGTACCTCTGCAGTAGCACCTGAGGATTTAGCAATGTGCGTGGCTGTGGTTTTTATTTTTTCAAATATTTGTGCACGATTATCCATATCAAAGTTACGAATTGTACCCACCATTTCTACTTCTTCAGGAATAATATTATTGCGTACGCCTCCCGCTATTTTTCCAAACGAGACAATAGCGGGCTCTTTGGTAATATTAATTTGGCGACTAACAATATGATTAACGCCAGTTACTATTTGCGCAGCTGCGGCAATGGGGTCAACCCCAGTCCACGGTGCAGAGCCGTGTGCCTGCTTGCCATGTACTGTTATTTCAAATCGATCTGCACTGGCCATTGCAGGGCCACTTCTATAACCAATTTTACCGCTGTGCAAACTAGATGTTATGTGTAACCCAAAAGCAGCTTCTGGTTTGTATTGTTTAAATATGCCTTCTTTAAGCATTAACTCAGCGCCACCCTCTTCCCCCTCAGGTGCGCCTTCTTCTGCAGGCTGAAATACAAACATAATATTACCGTGTAGCTCATCTTTCATGTTTGCAAGCACTTGTGCAGCGCCCATTAGCATAGCCACGTGCGTGTCGTGCCCACAAGCATGCATTATGCCTACATCTACACCACGGTAATTAGTGGTTTTAGTTGATTTAAAATCAACATCGGCTTTTTCAGTAACGGGCAGCGCGTCCATATCTGCGCGTAGCATTACTGTCGGGCCAGGCTTTGCACCTTTTAATAGCCCCACAACACCTGTATAAGCAATCCCTGTTTGTACCTCCATACCCAGCGACTTTAAGTGCTTAGCGACAATACCTGCTGTGCGGGTTTCGCGATTTCCAAGCTCAGGGTTTTGATGAAAATCACGTCGCCAATCAATAACCTGTTGCTCTATCTTTTTAACTTGCTGATCAATGTTTGCATTGGCATTGAGCGCACTAAGGGCAGCAAAGCCTAGCGCTATTGAAATTAGTGATTTTTTCATCCTGTTTGTCCTTATTATATTTATTGGTTTTATAATATTGATGAGCACGAGCCCTTATGTATTATTGAGAACATAATTAGTTCGCTCTATAACCACTATTACTGAAGGCTCTACAATAATCAATCCCATTTAAGCTAGATGCCCAACTATGAGGGGCCACTTCACTTTTCACTGGTTTTACCTATTTTTAGTTTGAAGATTTAGCGCTAATTAAGCCTACCATTTTTGTTTTTATTGATTTAAAAATGGCATTGAATAGTCAACCAACGCACGTAAAGTGAGTTTTAATAAGCGCGGTGGTGGATAGAAGAAGTTAACGAGTAATAGGCTTGGTACATAATTGCTATTCAAACTATAAAATAAGAATAGCAATGTAGAACCTCCCCTTATGTTGGGGTAATTATTTAAATGCGTTAGCATTTTTTATGCTGTCAAAATCGTTAAAGCGCACGTTGTGTTGCGCCATTACTTTAAGTATTTTTTCACTTAGCATTTGACGTAAATAAAACGGCTGATTTGGCACAAAATGGTGGATAGTATGCGTTTTACCAAAGTTAAAGCAAAACAAGTTAAACGGCATAAATAAACGGCTCGTTAGTACATGAGTTTGTTCAAGCATGTTATTAACGCCACCATAGTAATGCATGCTTGATGTAACAAAATTAAGCGAGCTTGAGCGAATAATATTAGGCACAATGAGCACAACCATTAAAAATTCAAACACATTCATTGTACTTAACAACCAGCTAGGTGAATTTAGCGAAAGTGGTATAAATAAGTCAACGATATGAAATACAATAACGCTGTATAAAACAGCAAAATACGCAGTCGCTATCGGAAACCCCGCATTAAAAACACTCGAAAAACTAAAGCCATTAATTTCTTTTCTAAAACGTTTCGTAGAAATAACTAACCCTAATAACCCATCTACAATAACTAGCGCACGTAAAAATGGATTTTTAATACCGTTACCCACCAAGCGTTCTTCTAGGTCTTGTTGTGTGCCTGAGGTTTTGTGATGGTGTAAATGCATTTTACGTCGGTACCATGGGCTAATAGTATTTGGCCGCATTAACCATACTGTTAGCATCATAAAATTATGCATGAAAGGCTGATTACTAAAGTATTGTTTATGTATGAGGTCGTGCTCTAACTCATGGGAAATAGACGCTGCAATAGCCGCAAGTACTATACATACCCAAGCAGGTATGATGCCTAAATAATATAAAACACCAACACCAATTAATGCGCTAAGCGATAGCAATAAAATAATTAACCCTAAGGTATTTTGATGTGCAAGTAATGGGTGCTTTTGACGAAGTGATGCTTCCTCTGCCTTAATTGCTTTCACAATCGATTGAATGTTCTGTTTGGCACTTAATTGAGTCATATATAATGTCTTAAAAACCTTGTTGTACAAATAATACCTGAATTGATCGCAACATCGGGATAAAGCAGGAATAATTATTGTAATACGATTAACTATTATCAATAGTTCAATTGCTTATTTATTCAATCGCATAACAAATTTAATAGCACTCATAACCCAAAATATTCGCTTTATATATCAGCCCAAAAAGACTTAAAAAATTTACCTGTGGAGTATCCTTGCTATAAACGATTAATTATCAACCAGTTGTTTATGCAAATAAAAGAAAAGGCTTGCCGCCCCCTCTTTTGTTTGTATAATGCGGATACAGAATAAGAGGTATATAAGTATCCTTTTTATTTTAAGTGGTTTTTCTTTATCTTTTTATGCTTAAAAAATTAAAGAAAAATTATGCCAGCGTGATGAAATTGGTAGACATGGGGGATTCAAAATCCCCTTCCGAAAGGAGTGCCGGTTCGAGTCCGGCCGCTGGTACCACTTTTTGAACCTCAGCTAATTATTGGCTGAGGTTTTTTTATGCCTAAAATTTAACTAGTAATTTGTACCAATTCGCTTAATTAAGTGAGCTATTTTGAGTTAAGAAAACGGTTTCGATAACAAGGCAAAACCTAGATGAGCTGAAGCAAAAGCCACAGGCCTCCCATTAAAGCCATCAACATATCTTAGGAAGGGACAAAATCTAATAAGCACGCTAGTTATGCGTCTTGCTCTTGATTTGTTATATCTCCTATTCGATTATTTAACTCTTCGTCACTAACATCTTCTTTGTGTGTACCAATGATCCATATATGACCAAATGGGTCTTGTATCGTGCCGGTCCTATCACCATAAAACTGATCATGTACGGGTCTTATTAGTGTTGCACCAAGCTCAATTGCTTTTTTAAATACGGTATCAACATCTTCAACATAAAGCATAAGGCTTAGCGCTGTACCACCTAGTTCTTTTGGGCTTTTTAAATGTTCTTCAGAACCAATATCTGAAAGCATAATATGCGAATCACCAATTATTATTTCTGCATGGGCTATTCCACCATCAGGTAAAGGCATTTGCATTACGTGTTCAGCACTAAATGCATCACAATAAAAATCTATCGCTTTTTGTGCGTCATTCATAATTAAATAAGGTGTAACTGAATGAAACCCTTTTGGTATTGCCGAAACTGACATAGTGATCACCTCGCTGTTGAATCCATGTTATTAAAACTGATTTAAATGCTGTCTGTAATAGGCACTAAAGTTTTTAAATAAAGGTCAGATTGACTGACCTTAAAACAATATATAAATTAAATAATAGCTCTAATAAATACTTAGCGCTGCCAAAAACGTAAATTACGTAATGACTCTATAAATGCCTCGCCCGATACGGTAGCTAAATCAATCCAGCCATCATCAGCTTTGTCATCGAGCCCTGCGGCTTTAAATAATGGCTTAGCCTTACTTGTAAAACCTATGTATTTCATATGTGCATACGCATCACTTACAAAGTCTTTAGCTTCTGCAATAGCTGCTAGTTTTTCGGCTCCCTCTTCAGTGGTGAGCACAAGTACCGCATCGTATAAAACCGATGGACCACCATTAATAACCTGATCAGCTTTAAAGTGCTTACCTTTACTGCATTTGGCACCGCCAACTTGTGGGGCAATAATTTCAAAGTTTGCGCCTTCACTTTTAAGTGCATTGGTAACCGATTCAAAAATTTCTGCATTAAAGCCATCACTTACTAAAATGCCTAATTTACGGCCTTTGAAGGTGTTGGGCGCATTTTTCAAAATACTTAATGCATCAGATACAGGTAAGTCTTTACGTGTTGGCATAGCAGCTTCAGCTGGATCTGGCATTTCTTGCAAGCCAAGTCCTTCGGCAACTTTATTTGCGAGAGTTTCGTCAATATTTAACAAGTGCGATACCAAACGCTCTCGTATTGGTAAATGCTCAACTTTAGAAAGCTCGAACACGTACGCAGATTGAATATGCGCCTGCTCTACCTCTGTTTGGCTTAAATAAAACTGACGAGCTTGACTGTAATGATCGCTGAATGTTTCTGAGCGATAACGCAGTTTATCACCGCCGCTTACTTCAGGCTCGCTTGAGCTTTTAAAGCCGTGTACTGGGCATTCGCGCGGGTTGTTTTCGTCGCCGCTCCATGAGTTTGGTTCGTAATTAACACGCCCTTTTGGATTATGCATTGCCATGTGGCCATCTTGCTGAAAATGACGCATTGGGCATTTAGGCGCATTGATCGGAATATGCGTAAAGTTAGGACCACCTAAACGCTTAGTTTGAGTATCTAAGTATGAAAAGTTACGACCTTGCAGTAGCGGGTCGGGTGTAAAATCGAGCCCTGGTACAATGTTTTGAGTACAAAATGCTACTTGCTCTGTTTCTGCAAAAAAGTTGTCTACAACACGGTCAAGCACCATACGGCCAACAATTTGCACTGGTACTTGCTCTTCAGGTATAAGCTTGGTGGCATCGAATACATCAAATTCAAATTCATCAGCAAATTGCTGATCAAACACCTGTACACCTAGCTCCCACTCAGGGAAGTCGCCGTTACCAATAGATTCCCACATATCTCTGCGATGAAAATCAGGGTCTGCGCCATTTAATTTAAGCGCCTCGTTCCACACAACTGATTGCATGCCGCCTTTTGGTTTCCAGTGAAACTTAACGTATTTTTCATCACCTTTGGCATTAATAAATTTAAAGGTATGAACGCCAAAACCTTCCATAAAGCGTAAAGAGCGCGGAATAGCTCTATCAGACATTGCCCACATAACCATGTGCATTGACTCAGGCGATAAGCTCACAAAATCCCAAAAGTTATCATGTGCTGTTTGCGCTTGCGGAAAACCACGATCTGGCTCGGCTTTAGCTGAATGAACTAAATCTGGAAACTTCATAGCATCTTGAATAAAGAATACCGGTATATTGTTACCCACTAAATCCCAGTTTCCTTCTTGAGTATAAAATTTCACCGCAAAACCACGTACATCACGTGCTAAATCTGGAGACCCTTTATTACCTGCAACTGTAGAGAAACGAGTAAATACTGGGGTTTTTTCACCTTTTCGCTGAAAAATATTTGCACAGGTTAAATCTTCAAGCGTGTCGTAAGTTTCAAAATATCCGTGTGCACCATAGCCTCTAGCGTGCACTACACGCTCAGGAATGCGTTCATGATCAAAGTGAAAGATCTTCTCGCGCATTATGTGATCTTCTAATAATCCTGGGCCACGCTTTCCTGCACGTAATGAGTTTTGATCGTCACTTACAGGGCAGCCCTGCGCGGTGGTCATGGTAGGGTGTTCATCCGACGCTTTTTGATGCAATTCGCCGCCATGCCCTTTATTACCTGAGTATTTAAATGATTCAGCCATGTTTAGTCCTTCATACAGTTTGATTTAATGGGTCAATAGTTTTTATGAGCTTTAAAGCTAAAAGCGACTATGCAAATGCAAAATAAAGACCAGCCATCCAACCTAGCAAAAAAGGGCTGTACAGATAACAATGTAGTATTTGAAGTGGTTTATAAAAGAAAAGGTTACACAGGTATGTAACTTTTTCAGACAAAAAAAGAGCACTTAAAAAGTGCTCTTAGGTTTAAATCGTTTTAAATTTAGTTAATCTTTGCTTTCGTTAACTAAAATAACTTTACGATGTGGGAAAGGTATTTCAATATTATTTTCATCTAGTGCTTTTTTAATTAACTCTGGCACAGTGTAAAGAATATCGAAGTAATGCTCGCCCTTACAAAAAGGTCTTACTAAAAAGTCTACTGAGCTGTTGTTAAGAGTTTCTACTTCAACAAAAGGAGCTGGATCTTTTAGTATGTGTGGGTGCGCTGCAAGTACGGCATCTATAACTTTACGTACAGCCGTTGTATCTTCACCGTAAGCAACACCAAAATGCATATCCACACCACGAATTGGATGATGTGAATGGTTTATAATTTGCGCGCCCCAAATTTGACTATTTGGGATAATAACCTGTTGGTTATCGAACGTTTGTAAAATAGTAGTAAACATATCTACTTCTGTTACTTTACCAAAACGCCCTGCAGCCTCAATAAAGTCATTCACTTTATAAGGTCTAAATATTAGCAATATAACGCCCGCGGCAAGGTTCGACATTGCACCTTGTAACGCCAAGCCTATAGCAAGTCCCGCAGCACCTAGCAAAGCAATAATAGAGGCTGTTTGTACACCAAAGCGATTTAATACAGCAATAATAACGAACGCTAATATGATGTAGCGAGCCATGCTGCCTAAAAAGCGTATCATCAAGATGAGTGTATTTATGGCATAAGCCAATAATTAAATTGCGTACTTTGCCTGCCAACCATAAGCCCGCAAGTAAAATTGCAATCGCCAGTAATATGTTGGTTGCCCACGTAATTGCAGCGGGTAAATATTGATTAATATCAATGTTGTTTATTATGTCTTCCATTGTTTTTCCTGTTTTAAAAACTTTTAACTGGCTTCAATCCATACTAAGCGCAATAGTTTAACAAAAAATTAACTAAAGTACGACTATAGGAGTAATTTAAAACATAAAGAAAGAGCGTTCCCCTCAAAACATGTCATCGCTCACGTAAATCTTTCAACACATAATTTTGCTTTGACCCTTGGTTTATAGCTTAAATAATTCAACTTTAACTAGTTCATAAATAAAGTTAATGCCCGATATAAATCTCAGTTAACTCTTTTAATTTTCTAATTATTGCTGGCACTCATCTATAAATTTACCGATAATCTCACCTAAGCGCGCATATATTGGCGAGACAACACAATTGGATGAAATTAAAACAAAGGATTATTATGAAAAAGTACTCAATTTTACTTACAGCGGCAGCACTTACTGTACTTGCTGGTTGTTCAACATCTGTTGCAGTAAGAGACTTTGAACAAAACCCTATTCCGCAAACATCAACAATTACCAACAGTGAAGCTGACGTAGAAAAAGGTATTCTAAAGGCATGTATTCAGCTTGGTTGGAAGTGTACGCCTATGAGTGAAGGTAAAATAAAAGGTGTACTGGATATTCGAACACACCAATTAACTGTCGATATTGCGTATGACAAAACGGCATACTCAATCAACTATAAAGACTCTATTAACTTAAACTACAACGGCAAAAAAATTCACCGTCAATATGTTAATTGGGTATCAAACCTAATACGCCATATAGATGCTGAAATGATTTAGCAGCGCGTTAACCTGCTTTAAACATTATAAAAATCACTAAATATGAATAATAAAAGTGGAGAAGTTACCTATAGCTTCTCCATTTTTTAGTTGAGATTTAAACAATAATAATCAATTCAAAAATATCAATAAATTTCAACCAGTTACAAGTCAAAAAAGCACCAAGCCTAACACTATTAGTAAAAGTACTCTCCCGTATTTTCACTCTTTAATGAATGAGTAATTTTTTACTTATCCCCCTTCGTAAAAACATATTTTATATCTTGCTATAACGCAGTTTCGCTCATATAGTCAGCAAATTATCACACCTTTATTTTGAACATCTTTGTTTATGAAATCTTCTGATCCTGCTAGTGATTTTGGTACCTTATTAGGTTATGCACCTGGTAATGTTGCTGTGTATTCATCTGATTATGATACGGCTGACGAAAGCATTTATCCTAATCGTAGCGCCTATCGTAGTTACCTTGATGGCATTTACATGGGCTATAAATGGCAATGCGTTGAATTTGCACGGCGATGGATGTATCTCAACCATGGTTATATTTTTGATGATATTGCTATGGCTTACGATATTTTTGAGCTGCGTTCTGTGCGCGATGTAAATAGTCAAAACAGACTGCCACTAAACGCGTTTAAAAACGGTGCTAAACATCATCCTCAGGTAGGTAGCTTACTTATTTGGGAAGAAGGCGGCGAGTTTGAAGAAACAGGTCATGTTGCTGTCGTTGTTGAAGTATATGAAGATAAAATACGCCTTGCTGAGCAAAATGTAGGACATCAAATATGGCCAACAAATCAAAGCTGGTGTCGTGAGCTAAAAGCAAAAGTAACTAAAGATGGCGACTATTGGATTGAGTGCTCTTACAGCGACGCCACTATTTTAGGCTGGATGACACAAACTGATGAAACAGAATATGCTGAGCCAACGTCTGAGCTAAACACTGATTTATTTATTATAGAAGCCCATAAAGCAGTAGATACAGGCCAAGCAAACAAATCATGGTTAAATATTGCGAATGACGATGAAGCTGCCTACGTAGAAATGATGCAAGGCCATAAACTTACATCAGTAGCTGAGGATCAACATAATTACTTTGCGATATCTCAAACGGCGCAGCAAAGCATTGAGCATGCAACAAATGAGCTGCATGGCTTATTTATGCATGCAACCGACTATGTACTGCAGCACCCTGAGTTATTAAAAAAGTTTAATTTACCCGATGTTGTGATTAATAAAATTCGCCAATCGTGGGATAACCGCTTAAACCAATTAATTACCAGTCGGTTTGACTTTGCTTTAACAGCAGCAGGTTTAAAAGTTTACGAATATAATTGCGATTCGGCATCGTGTTACATGGAAAGCGGCAAAGTTCAGGGTAAATGGGCAAAACACTTTGGTGTTAAAACAGGTGTAGATGCAGGCCAAAATTTATTTAAAGATCTCGTAAAAGCATGGCGTAAAAGTGAAGTAAAAGGTCTTGTTCATATTCTGCAAGATGATGAACCAGAAGAGCATTACCACGCATTATTTATGAAAGAAGCTATTGAAGCCGCTGGCTTTGAGTGTAAGTTAGTAATTGGCTTAAGCACACTTCGCTGGAATGAATCAGGCAACATAGTAGATGCAGATGGCGCACAACTGAGTTACGTGTGGAAAACCTGGTCGTGGGAAACCGCACTTGATCAAATTCGTGAAGAATGTGAAGCCGACCAATCATTAGGTGATAACTTTGAACCACAATTCAAAATTGGTGAAACGCCACGCTTAGTCGATGTACTGCTGCGTAAAAACGTGATGGTATTTGAACCGCTGTGGACATTAATTCCTAGTAACAAGGCTATTTTACCAATACTGTGGAGTTTATTCCCTAATCATAAATATTTACTTAATACCGCGTTTGAGCTTAACGACGAGTTATTACAAACCGGTTATGTAGTTAAACCAATAGTAGGACGTTGTGGTGCTAATATTCAACTTGTTGATAAACAGCAGCAAGTTATAGAAAAAACAATGGGGCACTTTGCCGAGCAAGACCAAATATACCAACAACTATTTGCACTGCCTAAAGTAGATGACTACTTTGTACAAATATGTAGTTTTACAGCCGCCGGAAAATACTCTGGTGGTGGCGTACGTGTTGATAAAAGCATGATCATAAACGGCCATAGCGATTGTATGGCACTGCGTATTAAATAAATAATACTAAGCCCGCAATTTTGCTGCGGGCTTAAGTTTGTGTAGACCCCCTTCCCTCTTTTAAGTTTTATAGCTATCTCAAGCGAGTTACTCCTGATAGAGTAAATTTATTAAACACCACAAACTAAGGTATTTCATGGCGAATCAATTTAATGTACTTGGCACACGTTTAAAACTATGTTGCGGTAATGGTGGCTACACACGTGAAGGATTTTGTTATGTACCAGAATCAGATCTTGGCAATCACAGTGTGTGTGCAATTATGACTGACGAGTTTTTACAATTTTCAAAATCACAAGGTAACGACTTAATAAGCCCAAACCCTCTTTACGATTTTGAAGGTTTAAAAGCCGGTGATAAATGGTGCTTGTGTGCGCTAAGATGGCTTCATGCTATTTCAGCAAACGTTGCGCCACCAGTGGTACTTGAAGCTACAAATAAAAAATCATTAGAAATAGTGCCGCTCGATGTTTTAAAAGCGCACGAATATATAGCCAAAGTTTAAATACACTTAAGCGTTATTAAATTAAAGTCTGCAGATTTTACAAATGTATGCAGGCTTTTCAAAAATCCAATCCCCCCTCCAGCCTCTGAAATCTTAAATAAAAACATAACCACATGTTTTTAAATCACTTTTAAAAACAATCAGCTTACGGCATAACAGTTGCTTCACTAAGTTTAAGTCATGCTCATAACGCAACATATTATATGAGCAACACATTACTTAAGTAGGAGAAATTATGAGTAACAATAACGAATCAAACAAAACAACTAAATTTACCGCGCCAGGTATGAGTGACGAATCAGCTCAAAAAACAATAGCTACGCTAGATAACCGCATGGTTGCATTGATAGATTTACAGCTTACTTTAAAGCATATTCACTGGAACGTAGTGGGACCTAACTTTATTGGCGTACACGAAATGATAGACCCACAAGTAGACATTGTGCGCGAAATGACAGATACAATTGCAGAGCGAATTGCGACTCTTGGTGGAGTGCCTGTTGGTACGCCTAAATCAATTGTAGATCGTCGTACATGGAACGAATACTCAGTAGGTAAAGGGTTAGTAACCGAGCATTTAGCCGCACTTGATAAAGTATACAACGGCGTTAATGGCGATCACCGCAAAGCAATTGAGACTCTTTCTGAATTAGATCCGGTGTCTGAAGATATGATCACCAGCCAACTAGCTGACCTAGAGCAATTTCAGTGGTTTATTAGAGCCCATTTAGAATCATCTACAGGCGAGTTAAAAAGCTAATATATTTAATCTAAGAAAGCCCAGCATTAATATGCTGGGCTTTTTTTTGCGTAAAAATCACTCTATTTATAATCATATATAGATATGTATCAGTAAGCTCTAATACAAAATTCATATAAAAACAATAGAAAATTGGTATTACCAAAACAAATAACCAAAATAAAATTTAATGATTTTATACTCCTTACTATTTCGCAAATTTATAAGCCATACCCAACCTTTAATGAACATCTCATTATTTTAACATCA